>JAGYLT010000206.1 GCA_018400545.1 Bacteroidales bacterium | reverse complement strand
ACAATGGCAAAAGCCTGGAAGAGGTTGATGAAACAGCCTATTGCGAGGTGGACCTGCCTCAAGCTGCAAATTATGTGGTTTTGATGTCGAAAGACAGAATTGGCGAGGGTTCCGACGAGTTGGGTGAAGCCCTGGCGGGAGCCATGCTCAACACGCTCAACTCAATGGATCCGTTGCCTGACAAAATCCTTTTTATGAATTCAGGGATCAATCTTGTTGTTGATGGATCGCTGGTTTTGGAATCATTGCAGGAACTGGAGAAAAAAGGTGTTGAATTGATTGTATGCGGCACCTGCCTGGATTATTTTGGTAAGATGGACGATTTAAAAGCAGGCCGTGTCTCCAACATGCTCGACATCCTGCAAAGCATGAAGGCAGCAGGCAAAGTATTGAATTTCTAAGTAACGATTATGGACCTTTTAAAACTTGTGGAGCAGGGAGGCTGTTCGGCGAAACTTGCGGCTGGTGAACTTGAAAAAGCACTCGCTGACCTTCCAAAAATCCCGCATCCCAATTTGCTGGTGGATATCGAAACCCACGATGACGGCGGGGTTTTCAAAATAAACGACGATTACGCTATTATTCAAACCACGGACTTTTTCCCGCCTGTCTGTTCCGATCCTTACGATTTCGGTCAGGTGGCAGCAGCCAATGCACTGAGTGATGTTTATGCCATGGGCGGACAGGTAATCACAGCGATGAACCTGGTTTTGTATCCCGAAAGCCTGCCGCTGGAACATCTAAAAGAGATATTGCGTGGTGGACAGGAAAAAGTTGTTGAATCCGGTGGCGTGATGATGGGCGGCCATACCATTACAGACGAAATCCCGAAATATGGCCTGGCGGTCACGGGGCATGTACATCCTGATAAAATAATCACAAACAACGCTGCCAAACCCGGAGATGTGCTGATTTTGACCAAACCCATCGGGACGGGCGTGATCATTTCGGCCTGGAAAAACGGACTCATTGATGAAACACTTTACAGGCAGGCTATCAATAGCATGACACTGCTCAATAAGCAGGCTGCAGAAATTATGCAGGAGGCCGGTGTAAAATGTGCAACCGATATTACCGGATTCGGGCTTGCCGGACATGCCCTAAAAATGGCTGCCGGCAGTGGCGTTTCCATTCGATTAAATCCCGACAATATTCCGGTTTTCGATCAGATTATCGAATTGATCGATATGGGTGTAATTCCCGGCGCTTCTTTCCGTAATATGGATTTTGTTGGCGAAAATTGCATATTTGGCAATACCGTAGATTACAATCACAAAATTCTGCTTTTTGATGCCCAAACATCCGGCGGCTTGCTGATGTGTGTGGATCAAAGCAAGGCTGATGAAACCCTTTCAAAACTTAAATCATCAGTTTATCCCGCATCGGCGATTGTTGGTGAAGTAGTCACTAAAAAAGAAAAACCGCTTTACGCCGAATAGCCCCATTATTCATGAACCGAACCATACTTTTTGAGCACATCCCAAAAACCGGTGGCATAACACTTCGCGGTATTTTGATCAAGGTGTACGGAGAAAAAAAGGTGTTCGTGATAAACAGCAATTATCCCGGTTCATCGCTTGACCGATTCAAAAAACTGGGTGATCAGGAGCGTGAAAAAATCAAAGTGGTCGCCGGGCATGGAGCTTTGCTTTATGAATCGTTTTTGAAAAATCCTTTTAAAATTGCAATTTTACGCCATCCGGTTGAGCTTTTCCTGTCACAATTTTATTACCTGAAAATCAGTAAAAAGGATATCTTTTGGGAAGATGTGAGAAAAATGCAATCACCTGATGAATATCTTGATTATGCCGTTTCGATGGGCCAGGACAACCTGATGACACGTTTCCTGGCCAATTCGATGGAGTGGACGGTCAATCCGGAAAAATCATTTCATAATCTGGATAAGGACGGAAATGAATTACTGCAAAAAGCAAAATCGAATTTGCAGAATTTTGATGTGGTGATCAACCTCGGTGATTTTGATACCGGGATTTATGCGTTAAGCAGATTACTCAACTGGAAAAGTATTCCGTTGTATAAACCCAGCAACCGTAACCCGAAAAAACCCGGCCGGAAAAATCCGGAGACACAATTTTTGGAAAAACTTAAGACAGTCCTTCGGTTCGACATCGAATTGTATGATTATTTCAAAAACAAGAATTTCGATGCTGCTCAGCATGTTGATGAAAATCGATGGGTTACAAACTTTTTAAAAACCCGGCAGAGGCTTGCCGCGTACCGCCGCCCAGAACCTGGGGAAAAATTAGCCCTGCCAGTTCTGATGCTCCTGTCATTTTTCAGATTTCTTTTCACTACCCCTGTTAATCAGGCTACTGTAAAAATTAATCTTGCCCTTTATCACAAAATAATCAGCATGTGTTGAAATTAACCTTTCGATACCGCTCTCATGAGTTTTTCCATTGCTTTTTCAACTGTTGCGTGTGGGCAGGCCAGGTTCATCCGCATGAAGCCTTCTCCGCCGGTACCGAATACCTGACCATCGTTCATTCCCAGTCCGGCTTTTTTGATGAAGAAATCCTTCAGTGTATCTCCTTTTAATCCCAAATCCCTGCAATCCATCCAAACCATATAAGTCGATTCCGGCTTCATAACTTTTATTTGCGGGATGTGTTTTTCGCAATACTCAGCCACATACTCCACATTTTTCCAAACATAATCCAGCAGTTGACCGAGCCATGCTTCACCATGCTCATAAGCAGCCTGCAATGCAACTGGGCCAAAAAGGTTGCCCATATTTACATGTATTTTGTCCTGAAGCATCGCATTGTAATGGTCAAGGTATTCTTTGTTTGGAATAATCAGGTAAGAAGTGGCCAGCCCGGCCAGGTTAAACGTTTTGGATGGCGCGTTGCAGGTGATGGTTTGCTGTGCAATTTCCTCGCTCAAAGATGCAAGCGGGATATGCCTGTTCCAGGGAAAAATAAGATCGGAATGGATTTCGTCGGAAACCATGATCACATCATTTTCCAGGCAGATCTCCGCCATCCCGGTCAGCTCTTCCCGTGTCCAGACACTTCCGCCGGGATTGTGCGGATGGCTGATGATGATCATTTTAGCATCTTTTGCCTTCACGGCAAGATCATCCAAATCCATGTTCAGTCTGTCGTTTTCAAGCTTAAGCGGATTCTCTACCAGGGTTCGGTCGTTTTTTTGAACGGCGCTGAAAAACGGGAAATACACCGGTGGTTGGATAATGATCTTATCTCCCGGTTCGGTGAAGGCAAGCACCAGCATGTTCACCGCCGGTACCACGCCCGGACTGAAGCTCAGCCAGCTGTCTTTAATTTTCCAGCCATGACGTTTCTCCATCCAGCCGGAAATGGCGCTGTTAAAACCTTTACCCCGGAAGGTGTAGCCAAGAATTTCATGTTCCAGCCTGGACTTCAGTGCATCGATGATAAAATCCGGGGTGCGGAAATCCATGTCGGCCACCCACATGGGCAGCACGTCTTCGGTGCCAAAAAACAGCTTGCGGATATCGTATTTTACACAATCGGTGTTTTCGCGTGGAATAACTTCGTCAAAATTATATTGTTTCATACACTAAAATTTCAGGCAAACTTCCTGCCGGGAACAATAAGCAGGATCAACCAAATGAAAAAATCAATAAGTATGAGTGCCAATTCAAAAAACGGCACGAATAATAGAAGTTGCTTCTCGCCCAGTTTTTCCAGAGTCAGCCCGGCAATAACCATCTGGGAAACCAGTCGTAAAGCAAAAACGGATAGGGTTAAGATTAATGACGCGTTAAAAATCAGCAGCATGGCAAGTAATCCGTAAAAAGCAAAGGCTGAGAAGGAAAAACCCCTGATCAGTATTTTGTGGCGCCAATTAAACAAACGCCTGATGCGGAGCCGGGTGGTTTCGAGTTTGAGCCATCCGGAAAATGATACCGGTTTAAGTTGGATGACCCGTGATTTTGGACTGACCCTTACAACGGTGTTTTTTTTGGCAGATGCCCGATTTACAAACAACTCATCGTCGCCGGCATTGATGGCATAATGCGAGCTGAAGCCTTTTAGCCTGTAAAACAGGTCCCGCGAATAGCTGAGGTTTTTGCCAATACCTTTAAATGGCCTGCCGGAAATGGCCATGGAAAGAAAAAACATAGCATCGTAAAATGCATTGAAGCGCAGCCACTTATTTATTTTTGAAGGGCTTTGAAATGTTGAATACCCCAGTACGATTTCCGTTCCGAATTTAAATCCCGAAACCATTTCCCTGATCCAGGTTTTACTTTCGGGGCGGCATACCGGATCGGAAAGCAGGATGGTGGAAAATTTTGCGGATTTAATACCCAGGGACAACGCAAATTTACGGCCCGAAAACCAGTTGAGTTTCTGCTTTAGCTCAACGGTATGGAGGTGTTCGTGCTGTTTCGATAAATCCTCGAGCAGTTCATCGGTGCCGTCGTCGGAGTTGTCGAGGACCACCACAATTTCGTAGCCCGGATAATCCTGTGTTAAAAAGTGCTCCAGGTTTTTCTTTAGGTCATTATACTGATTGCTTGCTGTGAGCACCACCGAAACCGGCGGCAAATCATCATTAAGCCTGGTCTCCTGATAAAAGGCCAGTTTTGAAAAATAGCCCCAGAAATAGATGAGCTGCACAATAGTTGCAAGCAGAAAAGCCACAAACAACCATAAAATCAATGGATTATTTAAAATGTGCTCTATCATACCGGGTTTTAGATTGAATCGGCAAAAGTAGGATTACAAAATTGAATCGACGTGTATGGTTGATAATTTTTGGTGTAATTATTCTTACAAAAAAACCAATTCAAATTAAAACACATCATTTTTTATAAATTCTATTTAGTGTTTACAAGAAAACTATTAAATCCGATCTTGAAGAACTTTTTGGGTTAAATGTAGATGTGGTCAGGGTTCGGGATCAAATGAATGAATTCCTTAAAAAGCAAATTACCGGGGGAGGTA
>JAGYLT010000205.1 GCA_018400545.1 Bacteroidales bacterium | reverse complement strand
TTTCCACTCTGCGATAGTAGAGCTCATCATCTTCAAAGGTAACTTTAACTTCCGCCGTTGCCGGAATTCTGTAAGCGATTCCGGTATTGTTGGTTGCGGTACCGGATTGTGTTGCTGAAGTTCCGGAAACTACAAGCTCCACCGGTTCACCGGATTTAGAATCTGTCATGCCTGATCCGGGCGCAAAATTAAACAGCGTGGATGAATAACGGCCATTTTTTGGTTTGGGAACCACATAAAACGTATGGCGATAATATTCCGTAAAGGATTTTCCCCGGAACAGATCGAGGTATTCGTTCTCGAGGTTTTCCAAACGATTGTACATAAAGTCAATGCTTCCGGGCGCATAAGCTGTTTCCTGGAATCCGGTAATCAGATTGTATTTCGACTCCCTGATCTGCTCAATTTTTTGCAGAGCTGCCGCTGCCATTTCTTCGGTAGATTTATCTTTTAAACGCTGGCGGTAAAACATTTGTTCTTCCATCAGCGTATCTACGGTTACACGCCGGATGATGGTATCGATAAGGGTTTCGACATGCTTAGAAGTATAAAAATCAGGAAATTCCTGACCCTCGGTTGGATTATTAAATACCACCACTTCTGTTGATTTTTCAGATTTCTTTCCCTGATTCAAATCCAAATCTCCCGCCGCAAGCAGCATCCCTGCCGCGTCCACTTTCAAATTCAGTTTCCGCAAATCTTTCGAATCTGTGCCGGCAATTTCCACAAAATATAGCTGTTCCGGATCAGGCTCAGTTTGTGTTGTAACCGCTATGGTCTCGATATTCCAGGTGGTGAAATCAAATTTGTTCACCTCCTCCAAACCGAGAAACCGTTCGGCATAATCGGAATACGGACCTTTGCGTTGCTCCGTGGCTTTTAAGATCACATCCACTTTAAGTACCGTTTGCGGAAGGGCATAAAAGGCGCCATCGCCGATGGTTTGGGATTTATCTGTGGCAGGGTAAACATTCACCTGCGATTGCAGGCCGGTATGGAAAAATGCAACAACGAGTGCAGCAATCAGGATGCTAAGTTTCATACATTGTCTGTTTTTATCACCACAAAAGTAATGAAATCCTTTCATGGGGAATTCCATCGTGGTGTAGTTCAAGAGAGAAAAAATTCATAATTCATACGATGACTTTGAGTCATCGTATGAATACAAAAATATGAAACTACCGGATAAACAGCATCTCGCGGTATTTTGGCAGCGGCCACAGGCTGTCTTCCACCATCAGCTCCAGCTTATCCACATGGTAGCGGATCTTGTCGAAAAACGGGAATACCTTTTCATTGTAATAGATGGCTTGCTCTGTGGCATCTTCGATCTTGTTGGCCACCTTACGTTCCTCAACCATTTTTATGGTATATTCCCTGATTTCGCTGATGTGCTCCGAAATATCCTTGATGGATTGCAATTGATTTTTCGAAAGCTTCACAAACGTTTTGTTATCCAGAACTTCCTGCAAACCTTTTACATTTTCGATGAGCACATTTTGGTACTGAATGGCCACCGGAATGATATGATTGGTTGCCAGGTCACCCATCACCCTTGATTCGATCTGGATCTGCATGGTGTATTTTTCCATCTTAATCTCATGCCGGGCTTCGAGTTCCCGCTTCGTTAATATACCTTCACTTTCATAAAGGTCGATTACTTCAGGACTCATGGCTTTCACCAGTGCATGCGGGGTTGAACGGATATTCGACAGGCCGCGCTTTTCGGCTTCCTTTACCCAGTCATCACTGTAAGAATTCCCCTCAAAAAGGATGCGCTTGCTGTCCTTCACATAATGACGAAGCACCTGCAGGATGGCATCTTCCTTACTGAAATCCTTTCCTATCAACTCATCCACATCTTTTTTGAACTTCTTCAATTGTTTGGCCACCACAAGATTGAGCGGTGTCATGGCTTTAGAACATGTAGAAGCGGAACCCACAGCACGAAACTCGAACTTGTTTCCGGTAAATGCGAACGGTGAGGTCCGGTTACGGTCGGTGTTGTCGAGCAAGATTTCCGGGATTTTCGGAATATTGAGGTCCATTCCACGTGCATCTTCAATTTTGTTGGCTCCCTGGCTTTCAAGCTCATTCAGGGCGCGTGTAAGTTCCGAACCGATAAACACCGAAATAATGGCGGGTGGCGCTTCATTGGCACCCAGACGATGTTCATTTCCGGCGCTGGCAATGGAAGCACGGATCAGATCGGAATAATCATGGACGGCTTTGAGAATATTTACCAGGAAGGTAAGAAACCGCAGATTGGATTTGCTGTCCTTACCGGGTGCCAGCAGGTTGATACCTGTATCGGTGAGCAGCGACCAGTTGTTGTGCTTCCCGGAACCATTTACTTTTGCATAGGGTTTTTCGTGCAACAGCACATAAAAATTATGCTTCCCGGCAATGCGTTTGATCATATGCATCAAAAGCTGGTTATGATCCACAGCCAGGTTGGCTTCCTCAAAAACAGGTGCACATTCAAACTGGCTTGGCGCAACCTCGTTGTGGCGCGTTTTGATGGGGATACCGAGTTTATGACATTCATATTCAAACTCTTTCATGAATTCCATTACCCGGTGTGGGATGGTTCCGAAGTAGTGATCGCTCAACTGCTGGTCCTTGGCCGAAGCATGGCCAAATACCGTGCGGCGTGTGAGTACCAGGTCAGGGCGTGAGCTGTGGATGGCTTTATCCAGCAGAAAATATTCCTGCTCCCAGCCGAGGGTGGCGTTTACTTTTTTAACATCCTCATCAAAATAATGGCAAACATCCACGGCGGCATGGTCGATAGCGTTAAGTGCGCGCAGCAGTGGCGTTTTAAAGTCGAGCGCCTCGCCGGTATAGGAAACAAAAATGGTTGGGATACAGAGTGTTTTATCGAGAATAAATGCAGGCGATGTGGGATCCCAGGCGGTGTAACCGCGTGCCTCAAAAGTATTTCGGATTCCGCCGCTGGGGAAGCTGGAAGCATCCGGTTCCTGTTGCATCAGTTCGTTGCCCCGGAAGTTTTCGATGGCACGGCCACCAGCCACAGGATTGATAAAAGCGTCGTGCTTTTCAGCGGTAGCCCCGGTGAGCGGATGGAACCAGTGAGTGTAATGGGTAGCACCCTTGGTCATGGCCCAGGCCTTCATGGATGTAGCCACCTGATCTGCAATGTTCCGGCTGATGCGCTCACCTTTTTCGATGGCATTCACCACCTGCTCGTAGGCTTCTTTGGTAAGGTATTCGCGTTGTGCCGAATCATTAAATGTTAACTCCCCAAAGTACTCTGAAATCTTTTTCATTGGGATTTCTGCAGCCACCGGCTGACGGGATGTGGCCAAATCAAGTGCTGTAAATCTTAACATAATAATTTTAGGTTAGTGAAAAAATAAGGGGCGAAAATAGGTTAATCAACAGGCAGTTGGCAAGTTTATCAAATTAAATAATTCTTAAAATACGGCTGAAGTTATCAACAAACCCTGAATAAGTCTTATTTCCAAGACTGAAATACATTGAAAAATGGATTGTTAACTTTCAAAAAATATGACATATACAGCTTAGTTAACATTAAATTAATATAGGATTATATCAACGAAATGCTGTTATATCCGACCGACCATAAAACCTGACAGGTTTGGATAAAGAATAAACTTTCTAAAAAAGCCCGTGAATAAGCCCGTCATCGGTTTCCTCCGGCAGAGTCACCTTCAGGTTTGGATTTTGTTCCATGGCACGTTTGATGGCGAAAACAGCTCCCTCATTCCTGGCCCAGCTGCGGCGCGAAATGCCGTTGTTCACATCCCAGTGCAGCATCGACTTTAGCCGGCGATCCGCATCATCGGAGCCGTCGAGCAACATCCCGAAACCGCCGTTGATCACTTCGCCCCAGCCAACGCCGCCACCATTGTGGATGGAAACCCATGTGGCACCACGGAAGCTGTCGCCGATCACATTCTGAATGGCCATATCAGCAGTAAAACTCGATCCGTCGTAAATATTGGAAGTTTCGCGGAAAGGAGAATCGGTGCCTGACACATCGTGATGATCGCGGCCCAGTACCACAGGTGCAGATATCTTCCCTTCGGCGATGGCCTTGTTGAAAGCGGCTGCAATTTTAATGCGTCCCTCGGCATCAGCATACAGGATGCGAGCTTGCGAGCCCACAACCAGCTTGTTTACTTTGGCTTCACGAATCCAGCGGATGTTGTCCTTCATTTGCTGGGTGATCTCTTCAGGGGCAGTGGCTGCAATTTCTTCCAGCACATCCATGGCGATCTGGTCGGTGGTATCGAGGTCTTCGGGTTTACCGGAAGTGCACACCCAGCGGAACGGGCCAAACCCATAATCGAAACACATGGGTCCCATGATGTCCTGCACGTAGGACGGGTATTTAAATTCACCATCATCTTTCAGGATGTCGGCACCGGCGCGGCTTGATTCCAGCAGAAACGCATTGCCGTAATCAAAGAAATACATGCCTTTGGCCGTGAGCTTGTTGATAGCCTCCACATGGCGGCGCAATGAAGCCTTCACTTTTTCTTTGAATTGATCCGGGTCTTCTGCCATCATTTTATTGGATTCCTCAAAAGAAAGTCCGGCAGGATAATACCCACCTGACCAGGGATTGTGAAGCGAAGTCTGGTCGGAGCCCAGTTCCACAAAAATATCTTCTTTAACAATTTTTTCCCACAGGTCAACGATGTTTCCCACAAATGCCAGCGATACGGATTCTTTGCCGGTTTTGGGAGGAAGGTCTTTAAGCGCGCCGACGGTGGCGGGTCGGGCGGGCATGGGGCGGGTAAGCCGGGATAAAGGAAAGCGGCTGCAAAATACAGATTCAAGTTTAAAGAGAGATTTGCAGCGGCTTTACTTTGTACCGGCTGTGCGGTGGGTCTTAATCTTCAAGGCGTCGAGGCCAGTAAATCAAAGCAGCGGGTTATTGGGGACAAATCAGGCCGGAGGGAACAATGTAGATTCGGGATAAAATGTAGCGCGAGCAGGCCAGC
>JAGYLT010000204.1 GCA_018400545.1 Bacteroidales bacterium | reverse complement strand
GGCTTTTTTTGTATCTGGTGGTATCATTTCAGAGGTTTGT
This sequence comes from Bacteroidales bacterium, assembly GCA_018400545.1. The sequence continues at coordinate 4,960 of JAGYLT010000204.1, read as the reverse complement.
AGCTGATTTCCAGGGCATGGGAGGTGAAACTTTGGTTACATCATGTTTATGAAATTCTTCCGGATTAATTTCCCTGGAAAAGTTTATTAAAAAAATATAGCTTTGTAATAAATTAGTATTGAACAATGACAGTTGCTGAAAAATATATCATAGAAACATATTCAAATCTTTTTGAAGGTTTAAATTCAAATAGTAAAATAGAGCTGCTTGAAAAACTTGCCAAATCATTAAAAAGAGATCGGAAAAATAGAGCTGCTGAATTTTTTAAATCTTTTGGAGCTTTTGGTTCGGAAAAACCAGCCGAATTAATAAACAAGGAACTCAAAGAAAGTAGAAAGTTCAACCGAATAGATTTAAAACTTTAGCAAGGTTATGCAGTATTTATTGGACACTAACATTTGTGTTTTTTTCCTTCGCGGAAAATTGAACCTTGACAAATTAATCAAAGGAAAAGGAATTGAGAATTGTTTCATTTCTGAGTTAACAGTTTTTGAACTCAAATATGGTGCGGAGAACAGCGATAACCCGAAAAAATCACATAGCGCTGTTGCTAAGTTTATCAATGGTTTATCGATAATTCCGATTTATGGTATTGTTGAAAGATATGCAAGAGAAAAAGTTCGGTTAAGAAAAAACGGAACTCCGATGCATGACGAATTTGACTTGATGATTGGCATAACAGCCATAGAAAATAATCTGACCTTAGTCACCGACAACGTCAATGATTTCAAATATTTAAACGATCTGCAAATGGAGAATTGGTTTGAACGAAAGGATACGATGGAATAAAAGGCTTTTTTTGTATCAAGCGGTTTCATTATATAATTTGGCGGCTGAGGTACCCGGCCAGGCTTGATTTGACCAAAGCAGCATTGTATGCCTCAGCAGAAAACCTTCAAAGCCCTGCATAAAGCGATGCGGGGCTTTTTCTTAAACGGAGATGGTATGCGCAATGATTTCAGAAAAGCACAACAAAATCAACCTTTTTGGGTTAATTTTTACAATCAAATTCAATACATTTGCCGATCGCAAATCATTTTAAATAATTTATTAACAAGGAGAAAACATGAATAAGGATTTAAGCAGTTTGAAACCCAATTCCCTTTGGAAACACTTCGAAACTTTAACCCAGGTTCCGCGGCCTTCAAAAAAAGAAGAACGCATTATTCAGGTGGTAAAAGAGTTTGGCGAAAAGCTCGAACTGGAAACCATCGTTGATGAAGTGGGTAACGTAATCATAAAAAAGCCTGCCACGCCAGGCATGGAAGATCGTAAATGCGTGGTATTGCAGGGCCACCTCGACATGGTTCCGCAGGCAAACAGCGATAAAGAATTTAATTTCGATACTGATCCCATTGAAGCTTATATTGACGGCGAGTGGGTTACGGCAAACGGCACAACCCTCGGAGCTGATAATGGCATGGGTGTAGCTGCGGCTATGGCAGTGCTCGAAGCCAAAGATTTGGAACATGGCCCCATCGAAGCCCTGTTTACAATTGATGAAGAAACCGGTATGACCGGTGCCTTTGGATTGAAGCCCGGAATCCTTGAGGGCGATATTCTGTTGAACATGGATTCAGAAGATGAAGGAGAACTTTACATTGGATGCGCAGGTGGTATCAATGCAAACTCAATCCTGAAATACAATGAGGTGGATGCACCTGCAGATGCAATGCCTTATAAAATTACAGTTTCCGGTTTAAAAGGTGGCCACTCAGGAATTGATATTCCATTATTCCGCGGTAATGCCAATAAACTTCTTTTCCGTCTTATGCGCAAAGCTGCTGCAGATTACGAACTCAGGATTTCGGAAGTGGAAGGGGGAAGCCTTCGCAACGCCATTCCACGCGAAGCACATGCTTTCGTCACCATCAGCAAAGGCAATGAAGATGCCTTCCTGAAATTTGTGCGTGATTATGAAAAAATGGTAAAGAATGAGTATTCAACCGTTGACCCTGATCTAAAAGTAACCGCCGAATCATCCACAGCCATTGGGAAAGTGATGGATGAAAAATCACAAACTGCTTTTATCAACGCCATTCACGCATGCCCCAACGGCGTGATCAGGATGAGCAACGATATGGAAGGCCTCGTGGAAACATCCACAAACCTGGCTGTTGCAAAAATTAAAGATGGTGAGGCGTCAGCATTAAGCCTCGTAAGAAGTTCTGTGGATTCAGCCAAATATGACCTTACAGAAATGATCGACAGTGTATTTGCCCTTGCCGGTGGCGAAACTGTGATTGATGGCGATTATCCGGGTTGGAAACCAAATCCGGAATCTCCGATCCTCCACGAAATGAAAGAAATATACAACAACAAGTTCGGGAAGATTCCTGAAATTAAGGCTATCCACGCTGGCCTTGAATGCGGTCTCCTGGGCGGTGTATATCCGAATCTTGACATGATTTCGTTTGGCCCGACCATCCGCTATCCCCACTCACCGGATGAAAAAGTGAATATCAAAACTGTGGAAATGTTCTGGGATTTCCTCGTTGAAACCCTGAAGCACGTTCCGAAGAAATAGATTTTTTATTTGAAAAATACACCAATCAAAGCCTCTGTCTGTCATCAGGTAGAGGTTTTGTTTTTTCGTGCAATGGTTTGCGCTTTTGTTCTGATATAACTTGGACTATTCAAAAGATGTTTTTATGAATAGAATAAGTTAAAATATAACTTTTCAGGTGAAGATTTGTTAATCTGAAAAATCATGATTTACGCTTGCTGAAAAGCTGACTTAGGATGGGTAAAATCATTTATCTAATTTTGCCGAAATTTCAGGAATGAAAACAACAGGAATTACCAACAGAATCGTCAACTATTTTTTCCAGGGCCTGCTATACATCGGCCCTTTGGCCATTACCATTTACGCCATTTATGTGCTGTTTATCTGGATAGATGGCTTGCTGATCGATTATCTGGAAGAATACCTTGGTCTTAGTATCCCTGGGCTGGGATTCGTTTCGGTTTTGATTATCATCCTTTTGGTGGGTTTTATGGGCTCTTCCTTTCTGTTCAGGCCGGTTGCAAATTATTTCGACCGGCTCATCAGCCGGGCACCACTCATTAAAATTATTTATACTTCGGTGAAGGATTTGCTGTCGGCATTTGTGGGGCAGAAAAGGCGATTCAATAAGCCGGTGCTGGTGAAGGTAAGTGCCGATGGCGCCCTTGAAAAAGTGGGTTTTATTACCAACGATGACCTTTCGGAGATCGGCATAAAGGAAAAAAAGATTGCCGTTTACCTGCCGCATTCTTATGCATGGTCGGGAAACTTGTTTATCGTGCCGGCGGAAAATGTAACGCCGATAGATGCTTCCGCCACCGATGTGATGAAATATGTGATTTCGGCAGGTGTTACCAAAGTTTAATATTATGAAAATTGAATTATGAAAAAACCTTTGATATTAGTTACCAACGATGATGGCGTTAATGCACCGGGTATTCGCACACTTATCCGGATTATGCGAAAACTGGGGGATGTGGTTGTAGTTGCGCCTGATTCTCCGCGATCGGCCCAAAGCCATGCCATCACCGTTTCGGAGCCGTTGCGCCTGCGCCTTATCGAAGAAAGTAAAGGATACCGCGAATTCAGTTGTAACGGAACCCCGGTTGATTGCGTGAAGTTGGGTACAAAAATCGTTTTGCGTGGTAACCCTGACCTTCTGGTATCGGGGATTAATCACGGTTCAAATGCATCCATCAATGTGGTGTATTCCGGAACCATGGCTGCCGTAATTGAAGCTGCCATCGATAAAATCCCCGCCATAGGCTTTTCATTAAACGACTATTCCCATCATGCCGAATTTCAGCATAGCGAAGAATTTGTGGCCAGAATAGCAGCCGAAATATTGAACCGTGGATTACCAAAAGGCGTTTGCCTGAATGTGAATATTCCCAAAATTTCGGATGAACCTATCAAAGGCATTTCGGTTTGTCGCCAGGCACTCGGATCGTGGGTTGAGGAATTTGATGAACGAAAAGACCCGCGGGGCCGCGATTATTACTGGATTACCGGCGTGTTTAGCAATCCTGATCATAAGCAGGGCACCGACACATGGGCCATGGACAAGAATTATATCTCGGTAGTTCCCATGAAATTTGACCTGACAGATCATGAAGCCATTTCGGTAATTAACGACTATGATTTTCTGGGTGAAAAGAAAGCAGACAAACCTTTAGCGAAACAAAAGAAATAGATACTTAAGTTTTGGTGGATTTACGGAACATGGAAAATACAATCAGGAAAAACTCATGGGCCTTCGGTGCTTTCATCGCACTGGTATCTCCGTTTCTTGCACTTTTCGTTTTGCATTATTTCTTCCAGTTTATCACGGCCATCATGAATTTGCACCCATTCCGTATGGAGCGTTTCTATCTGCTTTCGCTTTCGGCAAACCTGTTGCTTATGCGGTATTACCTGGTAAATATTAAGATGGTGAAAACCGGAAAGAGTATCCTGGCGGTTACTTTCGTGATGGTGATTTTGTTTTTTACATTCCAACACTGATATGAAGTATTACATTATTGCCGGTGAAGCTTCCGGCGATTTGCATGCATCCAATCTGATGTTTCATCTGAAGCAAAAAGACCGTGATGCGCAATTTCGTGTTTGGGGTGGCGATCGTATGGAGGCTCAGGGCGGCGAGTTGGTGAAACATTACAGCGACCTTGCATTTATGGGTTTTGCTGAGGTTTTGGCCAACCTCAGGACCATCCTCAGAAATATCAGTTTTTGCAAGAAAGACATCTTGTCATTTGTTCCGGATGTGCTGATACTTGTTGATTACCCGGGTTTTAACCTGCGGATTGCGAAATTTGCCCATCAGCAAAAAATCCGCACGTTCTATTATATTTCACCACAAATCTGGGCGTGGAAAAAGAACAGGGTGTTTAAGATCAAAAAATATGTTGATCGCATGTTTGTGATTCTTCCTTTCGAAAAAGAATTTTATAAAAA
>JAGYLT010000203.1 GCA_018400545.1 Bacteroidales bacterium | reverse complement strand
TGGCTTGTCCAAGTTGGGTAGTTACTCATTAAAAAATTAAGCTATGATTCTTGGAGTTTGCGATTGGCTGAGCTACAAACTGGGCTGGGATGTAACGATGATCCGGATTGGATTCGTTGTATCCGTTCTGATTTTTGGGGCAGGACTGGGCCTTTATCTCGTCCTTTGGCTGGTGAAAATTTTTTCCGGGTAGCATCAACTGAATAATGTTGATGCCCAATCCTACCTCATGTGCAAACTGCAATGCGTTAAAAACCAACACATTATATTTTTTAATCATTTTTTTTCTGACGCTCCAATTTCCAAAAGTACGATTGGAAATCAGTGCTGCATCTTACCTTGAAGCTTCCGATCCCGAAATTTCAGGATTCAAGCGTAAAAAGTTAATCCGGCGTATTTTACGAATAAAGTAAGCTAAATCCATTAAATCCGGGTTATGCCTTTCTCATGTTGTTCACCAGCGATAGCAGAATGTACAAAACAACAACCAGTGGGAGCGCATATAATTTCAAAACCAAAATCATGGGCACAACCAACCCTGCAAAAATGTATCGTATCTGGTTGCCCTGAAAAGATAGGCTTTTCAGCTTCAGCGAGAACAATCGGATATTCGATACCATTAAAACTGAAAATATCACTGTTGCGGCAAGCAAAGCCCAGAAATTCTTCAGCAAACCGACGATGATTTCTGCACCATCTTTTTCGGCCTGAAACAAAACCACAGGCAGTGATGCAAAAAACAGCGCATCTGCAGGTGTGGGCAAACCCAGAAAAGAATCCTGCTGGCTGTCGTCCACATTGAATTTGGCCAGCCTCAGCGCCGAGAATGCCGCAATCAGGAATGCCGAAAAGGCAACCATATTTTTACCGCTGAAATAAACAAACGGCACATTGAAACTCATCTGCATCATCTGGTAAACCATCATGGCCGGGGCCAGGCCAAAGGAAATCACATCGGCCAGCGAATCCATCTGCAAACCCACTTCGGATCTTGCGTTGAGCAAGCGGGCCAGCATCCCGTCGAGGAAATCGAAAATGGCTGCAAAGGCAATGAACCACGCTGAAAGTAGCAGATTTCCTTCGAAAGCAAAAACGATGGCAATGCTGCCGCTCAGCAGGTTGAGGATGGTAACGAAATTTGGGATATGGCGGGTAATCAAAACAACCGGATTTGGATCAGCCCGTGGCGCTGATGCGTTTCATTTTCTCGAGTTCCAGAATCTTTATCTGCTTGCCGGTGATGTCGATGATCTTATCATCTTTAAAATCTTTGAGTATCCTGATGGCACTCTCGGTTGACATCCCGGTAAGTTCGGCCAGATCTTTCCGCGACATGCACAGCTCAAAATCCAGTGATTTGTAAATCTTATGCGACAGGCACAGCAGGATGTCGGCGAGGCGGCCGTGGAGTTGTTTTTGGGTAAGGCTGAAAAACCGGCCGTAGAGCATCACCATATTGGTATTGATGATATCGGTGATCTCTGATGCAAACAACGGATTCTGGTGCATCAGGTTTTTGATCACATTGATGTCGTACGAATTGATTTCCGTGTCGATCAGAGCTTTGGTGGAATAATGAAAAACATTGTCCACCGAAAGGGAGGGCAACCCGATGAGGTTTCCTGCCGGCACGATGGAGATGATCAGGTTTTTCTTGCCTTTTTCGATGTAGGTTTTGGCGATTCCCTGGATGATGAAAAATATATTGGAGGCAAAAGCCCCTTGTTTATTGATGATCTCGCCTTTTTTAAACGATAGTTGGATGCGGTTTTTATTGAGTGTTTCCAGTTCGTCATCGTTCAACCTTCTGAACAGGGGTGTATCCTTGGGCGCTTTCATGCAGTGGATATCGGCCGGTGTTTGCCGGATTAAGGTCTCGTCATTGTATTCCATGTTTTGATTGTTAATTTTTTGAACCGTCAAAATTAATAAAATATCATAAAATCAACTGATCAGGATCAATATTTTGTATGAACTAAATCAGTTAGAAGTTGGAGTAATCTATGCAGAAGTCATACGAAGCGATCGGCATAAGCGTTTAGCTTTGCTGCTTATTGTTAATATCATAACAAAAACTAAAAATTAAACAGGTAATGGCGGCATTTGTTGGTAAGAGCATCATGTAAATTAAAAAATTGAAAAGCGATGAAGAAAACATTTTTATTATTAACCATTTTCATTCTAAGTGTGCAGTACGTTGATGCACAGTTCAGTATTTCAGCGCAGCTCAGGCCGCGCGCCGAAATGAACAACGGAGCAGGCAGTCCTTTGTCGGATACGGCCAACACCTTTTACTACATCACCCAGCGGAGCCGGATCAACCTCGACTACAAAACCGAAAAATATCAGATGCGTTTTACGTTGCAGGATGTGCGTGTTTGGGGTAATGGTGATATTTATTCGGGTACCGGGGTGTTTAGTTCCACCAACACCGTGGATATTTATGAGGCCTGGTTTAAGATCAGGTTTGGTACCAGTGCCGACCTCACCATCGGGCGACAGGAACTTAAATACGATGATCAGCGCCTGATAGCATGGAGGAACTGGAACCAGTACGGGCTTACTTATGACGCCGCCGTATTCAACTATTACAAAGATGATTGGGATGTGAACGTGGGTATGTCTTATAACAACATGGTCAACAGCGGCAGGCCAGCACAATCCAGCGGACTTTTCGACAATACCAACCTGATGAAAACCTTTAACTTCCTGCGTGTGAAACGAAAATTCAGCGATCAGTTTTCGGCATCCTTTATTGCCACAGGGGCCGGATACCAGAAAACCAATCAGCCGGGAACCATCTACATGATGGGAACCTTCGGGTTGTGGGCAGGAATCAATGTAGGGGGATTCGATGCTACAGCCAATGCCTATTATCAGTTGGGCAAGGCCCAGACCGGTCAGGATGTGAGCGCCTTTATGGTAACGATTGACCCCGGATACAAAGCCGGCAGCTTCAGGCTGGGTGTGGGGCTCGATTATATCTCGGGTGATGATGCCACGGCGGACGATTACGGCGAAAAAGTAAAAACCTTTAACAAGATGTACGGTGCCGTTTTTGCCTATTACGGCTGGATGAACTACTATACCTACATGAAGAGTACCACCAAAAACGCAGGCCTCGTGGATATTTATCCAAACATCGAATACGGATTTAACAAAAAGCATAAGATCAGAGGCTACCTGCATTTCTTTAGCCTGGCCAACCAGGCACTGCTTGGCGGAGAGGTGCTCGAAGATCAGGGCCTCGGCCAGGAGCTCGACCTGATGTACATTTACAAACACAGTAAGGAGCTCACGCTGCAGGCCGGATTTTCGTACTATTTCACCACAGATGCACTGGAACAGGTAAAAGGATTTGAACCGGGCACCACGGCCACGCCCTACTGGACCTGGGTGATGCTCACCTTTAAACCGACCCTTTTTACAACTGCTAAATAACCAGAAATGAAACGGCTGATGACTATTGATGAGTTTATGTCGCTGCCCAAACCCGAAAGGGTACACCGCGTGCTAACGCAGGGCCATGAACTTATGCACAGGATATACATTTACTACACCATCAAACTGTATCATTATTCCGATTTCTTTGTGGAGATATGGTATCTGCCCAGCTCCAACAAAATCGATAAGATCAGAATTGTGGACATGGATGATGTATTACATTTGTACGAGAAAGACATCGACATATCAGACCTGTTCAAATAATGCCGTTTCAAAAAGATATTGCGGGGATCGACATCAAAGATTTTGATTACGATCTGCCCGATCACCGAATAGCTAAGTTCCCCAAAGAAAATCGCGATGAATCCAAATTGCTGGTTCATCGCGATCGTTTTATCCGGGAGGATATGTTTAAAAATGTGGCGGAATATCTGCCCGCAGACAGCCTCCTTGTAGTGAACAATACAAAGGTTGTCCGCGCCCGGCTATTTTTTAAAAAGCCCACAGGAGCACATATTGAGGTGTTTTGCCTCGAACCGGTGCATCCTACGCCGGAAATCCAATTGGCTTTCCAGCAAAAGGGCAAAGCCACCTGGCAGTGCCTCGTGGGGAATGCCCGCCGCTGGAAATCCGAAATGCTGGAGTTGCCCCTTGGTAAGGATTCCTTCCTGAAAGCTGAAAAATTGAAGCGCACTTCCGGTGGCTTTTTGGTGAAGTTTATCTGGAGCCCGCAACTCACCTTTGCCGAAGTGTTGGAGGCCGCCGGGAAAATTCCTTTGCCGCCCTACCTGCACCGTGAAGCTGTGGAAAACGACAGCCAGACCTATCAAACCGTTTATGCCCGATATGATGGTTCGGTGGCCGCACCAACCGCCGGGTTGCATTTTACCGAAAGGGTTTTCGATGCCCTGAAAAAGAAAAATATCCAAACTCCAAACCTTACCCTGCATGTGGGTGCCGGAACCTTTAAGCCCGTGGGGCAGGAGGGGCTGGCCAATCACGAAATGCACACCGAGCAGGTTTTGGTAAGCCGGGAGCTGCTGCAGAAATTGCTGGATTACCGGGGCAAAACCATTGCTGTGGGAACAACATCGGTACGTACGCTGGAAAGTCTTTACTGGTTTGGTGTAAAACTCCAGGCCTATCCTGGTGCAGTTTTTCATATCCACCAATTCGATCCCTATCAAAACGAAAATGAAAGCCTGCCGGCTGAACAGGCCATCCAAAATATTCTCGGTTACATGGATCGCAATAACCTGGAAACGCTCATCGGTTCTACGCAGTTGATGATTGTTCCCGGCTATCAATTCAGGATGATCAATGGTATGATCACCAATTTCCACCAGCCCCGCAGCACCTTGCTGCTTCTTATCTCCGCCTGGCTGGGTGAGGAATGGAAAACCGTTTACGATTACGCCCTGCAAAACGATTTCCGGTTTTTAAGCTATGGCGATAGCTGTTTGTTTTTATAGCTACTGTGAATACATTTAAGAAAATCAGCTAATTATTCGGATTTAAACCTGTCAGGTGGATTGTAAAATTTGAAATCCGTTTTTGCGTAC
>JAGYLT010000202.1 GCA_018400545.1 Bacteroidales bacterium | reverse complement strand
AATATCCACGAAAGTAAAAGTGTTATGCCCATCAGTATGGCAAAAAGTGTAACCGGCTGCGGCAACTTGTTGCCCACAACTTCAATTTTATCAAGCATCCGCTTCATAAAATCCTTCTTTTGTTGCTTGTTATTTTCCATTATTACTTAGAATGAATTTAAATAAGCGGCGAAAATAGCACACTATTACGATCTTATTTCATGTCACAAACAGAGATGGTGGGGAAGGAAAATCAAATAAAACGATTAAACAATTGATAATCAATAATCTAAAAAGAAAATTAGGCATTGTATCGTGAATATTAAAAAATTGAAAATCGGTGGCCTTGGCAAAGTTTACTTTACCCGGTAATCTACTGCAATGGTAGCTTCCAGGCGATAAAACGCTACATTTCTTTTTGCCACTTAATCCGGGAAGGGGTGGGGCAGGGATGATACTTTGACGTTTATCAGGGATAAGATGAAGTTTTTCGATCCGGAACTGATCAAACAAAAAATGCCCTGATCCCGCAGGAACAAGGCATTTATTAGTATAAATTTTGAAGTGATTTAGCTAAACTCGATCAGAATAAAATCCTTGGCGACAGCCTGTCCCGTTTTCACATTCACCGATTTTATAGTACCGTCAATGGGTGCTTTGATCACATTTCTCATTTTCATTGCTTCCAGAATCAGCAGGTCGTCGTTCATCTTCACCTTATTTTTGCGTTTTACAAAAACCTCACGAATGGTTCCCGGAATAAACGCTTTAATCCTTTTCAGGTTTGGCGGTTCATAAGGTTTTTTATTGGTGTATTTTCTGGTTAAGGTTGTTCTGTAATTTACCTCATCCACCCACAATTTGCTGAAGTCAAGATCTGTATATTTTTCTTCGTTTTCCATTGTTTACAAACTGTTTTATTAAATTTAACACATTAAAATGGCGGGATGCCGTGTTTTTTCTCCGGGGTCACCACTGATTTGTTGTCTGATATAGTTAAGGCATGGGTTAGGAAATGCCTGGTTTCTTCGGGTTCAATCACAGCATCAATATAGCCATAAGCTGCTGCAACATAAGGGTTGGCAAACTTTTCACGGTATTCGTTGATTTTGCTTTGCCTGAGTTTGTTCGGGTCGTCCGATTCCTTGATTTCTTTCCTGAAAATAATGTTGGCAGCGCCTTCCGGCCCCATAACGGCAATTTCAGCCGATGGCCAGGAAAATACAAAGTCGGCGCGCAGATGATGCGAGCACATGGCAATATATCCACCACCGTATGCTTTCCTGATGATTAATGTAATTTTTGGAACCGTGGCTTCGGAATAGGCGTACAGAATTTTGGCGCCATGACGGATTACGCCTGCATGCTCCTGCTCAACGCCCGGAAGATATCCCGGCAAGTCAACGAAGGTAACAAGCGGAATGTTAAAGGCATCGCAATAGCGGATGAAACGTGCAGCTTTATCCGAGGAATCCACGTCCAAAACACCGGCGAGGACCAGTGGCTGATTGGCCACGAATCCAACCGTGTGTCCTTCTAAACGGGCAAAGCCAATTACAATGTTTGCAGCAAACAATTCCTGAATTTCGAAAAACTCTGAATCGTCGGCTACAGCTCTGATCAGGTCGCGCACATCGTAAGGCTCCTTGGGATCATCAGGAGTGATATTATCGATCTTGAATTTTCGTGTGTTGGGCTTTTTCGGTGGGAACGCGTCTGCTTTTTTGAAATTGTTCCATGGGATGTAGCTCACCAGTTGCTTAATCTGGCTGAAACACTCCAATTCGCTTTCGGCGTAAAAGTGGGCATTGCCTGTAATTTCGGCATGTGTGCGGGCGCCGCCGAGCTCTTCCATGGTAATCTCCTCGCCAAGCACCGTTTTGATTACTTCCGGGCCGGTGATAAACATTTTTGAAATTTTATCTACCACAAACACGAAATCGGTGAGCGCGGGAGAATATACTGCGCCGCCGGCACATGGCCCGAGGATTACGGAGATTTGTGGGATAACACCCGATGCCTGCGTATTCCTGTAGAAGATTTCGCCATATCCTGCCAGCGAGTTCACCCCTTCCTGGATACGTGCACCCCCCGAATCGTTGATGCCGATCAAAGGCACTTTCAGTTTCATGGCGTGGTCCATGATTTTGGTGATTTTTTTGGCATGCATCCAGCCCAGTGAGCCGCCCGCCACGGTAAAGTCCTGTGCATAAATGCAAACCGGATGACCGAGGATGGTACCGGTTCCGGTAATCACCCCATCGCCGGGCAGGTATTTCTTGTCCATGTCGAAGTCTTTGCCGGCATGCTGCACAAACAGGTCGTATTCATGAAAAGATTTTGGATCAAGCAATGCGATGATCCGTTCGCGCGCGGTAAGCTTACCGGTGGCTTTTTGCTTTTCGATGGCTTTTTGGCCTCCTCCCTGCAACGCATTGCGCATGCGATGCCTGAGGTCTAGTGATTTAGATTGTTCTGCCATGATCTTTTATTTTGAATGTCTTCTTAGTTTCTTTAGTTAATTATAGCTTTTCACAAATTTTATTACCAGATATGTTGATTCCTTTTTATGCAATTTACGCTTTCACCCTGAATTTTAACCATTGACATTTTCCAATTGTTTGTTCATCAGTACCTTACGTAATTTTATGCAAAAAAAAAAGCGCTGCAAATGTACGTTATTTTGCAAACCGCTGAAATCTGATACTTTTTAAGTGAATAAGCAGTTTTTATTCTTTTTCCGAAATTCGTTAAAGCATTGAAAGTTAATATTTAATATATTTTGATGTGCCATCATGTTTAACAAAAATAACTATTTCAATTTAATCTTAATAAGAAATTGGAATTGTTAAATTTATATATTTGCATATTTAATAATTAGAATTTTTAATCATCAAATCGTTTTAACCATGAAGAAGTATTTACTATTATCATTGCTACTATTCTCAATTACATTGATTTACGCACAGGCCGACAGACGTGTGCTTGTTGAAGAAGCAACCAACGCCTCCTGTGGCCCATGCGCAGGGCAAAATCCGGCTTTTGATGCTTTGCTTCAGGCTAACCAGGATATGGTTTCTGTTATTAAGTATCATTCCTCCTGGCCCGGATATGATCCAATGTACAACCACAATGTGGAGGAAAATTCGGCCAGGATCGATTATTATGGAATCAATACAGTTCCACGGGCTGTTGTTGACGGGCAGTTCAACGGGGCACCCTCTCAGGTCTCTCAATCGATGTTAGACAGTTATGCGAGCCAGGAGTCCCCGTTCGAAGAAATCGACATTTACCATTATCTGTCACCCGATGAAGATTCGATCTACATTTTCATGCGCATCCAGGCAGCTCAGGATATCTCTGAAAATTTCCTGCGTGGCCATTGCGTGGTGGTCGAGAAACTCATCGATTTCAATTCTCCCCCCGGATCTAACGGGGAAACCGATTTTTACGATGTTATGAAAAAAATGCTGCCTACGGTTTCGGGAACAGCTTTGAAGACGAACTGGGTTGACGGCGAATACAAAATCATAGCCCAAACCTGGGCACTTGAAAACGTTTACGATAATGATGAGCTCAGCGTGGTTGGTTTTGTTCAGAATTCCAATACCAAAGAAGCTCACCAATCCGGAGTGAGTTCCGAAGAGCCTTTTGAACCCTTGTTTGATGTGGATGGTGCACCCGCCGGGATTACCAACCTTACTTCAACCACTTGCCTGAATGCTTTTGAACCGGAGCTTGCCATCGCTAACTTTGGTGCTGAAAATCTAACTTCCGCCGACATTTATTATAATGTTAATGGCGGTGAGGAACAAATGTTTAGCTGGAGTGGCAGTGTTGAATATCTGAAGTTGAAAAGGGTAATGCTTCCTGAAATTGATTTCGATCTGATGGAGGAAAACCAGTTGAAGGTTTATTTTTCGAATGTGAACGGAACCGGGGATGAATATCCTTTGAATGATACGCTTTACTTCAATTTCGATCGCTCCATCGTTGTGGAAGATGAAGTGAACCTGATGATCAAATTGGATGATAATCCCGAAGAAACATCCTGGGAAGTTGTAAATCCTGAGGGGGAAGTGGTATTTTCAGGAGGCCCCTATTCAACACCGGGTGCTTTCATCAGCGAAACCCTGGAGTTCAATACCACCGATTGCTTGTTGTTCACAATATACGACGCCGGTGGAAACGGTATTTCACTCCCGGGATTCTTTAGTCTTTTTAAGGGATCAACACAGATTCTTACCGGTAGCGACTTTGGTTCGGAAGCCAGCCAGATGTTTCTTGGAGATGTTTCGGTGGGCATGGATGAATTGACCCGGAATAACCGCCTGAATATTTATCCGAATCCGGTGACTGATGCCGGTGTTGTGTCTTTCGTTTTGTTTAATGAAGCCGATGTGGAGATCAGATTGCTCAACAGCCTTGGGCAGGAAATGAAAACGATCCATAGCGGTGTTTTGCAATCCGGAACCCACAATCTTACATATGAAACCTCAGGTATGCCCGAAGGCATCTATTTTATGGAGGTTAACCTGGACATTGATCGTCTGGTAACGAAAATATCTGTAATCGATTAGAAAAGTATCTTTTTTTATTCTGAAGTGCTGAAAAATGCGATATGCGTGTTTTTCAGCACTTTTTGCTTGGTGACCGGGATAAGCTAAAAATATTGCCTCTTTTTAAAGTAGCTCCTTTTTGGTTTTGGCTTTTTTAGATTGAGTATCTAACCTGCTTAATTCAAAAAATTCTAAAATTATGTTGCCACGTCCTTCAGGGCGTGGATTTTATGAAATTTCGAACTTCGATAAAAAAATCCTGAAAAATTTTCAAAATGAAAAAATAAAATTTTTCAGGATTTTTTAAGCAGTTGTGATTCAGTTTTTAACATAGTATCTGAAGGACGTGGCAATGGATCACGATTTTTGTGAATAATGTAGGCTAATTCTCCGGATATGTTGAAACGAAATTACGAATCGTTCTAAATTAACTTTTGATTAAAACTTTTTAAAAAAATTAAATAAGTTTGTCCACTTTTTAAAACATTTAATATTTA
>JAGYLT010000201.1 GCA_018400545.1 Bacteroidales bacterium | reverse complement strand
TTGGATTTTGGGATGGATATCCAGTCGCGGATGCGGTCGTGCTTGGGTTTGTAGATTTCTGTAATGAGCGAATAAACCTTCCAGCAATCCAGCCGCTCAGTTTCGGGAGGGGAGTCGAGGATGATGCGAACGGCAAAAACATCGTAAACATCTTCGAAATTGATGTTCTGCCGTTGCATTTTTTGCCAGATCGAATACACCGATTTTACCCGCACATGCAGTTTGTAAGAAATGTTGTGTTTGTTAAACAGGTTTTTTACGGGATAGATAAACCGGTTGATAAAACGGTCGCGGTCGATCCTGGTTTCTTCAACCTGCTTGCTGATGAATTCGTAAATTTCAGGCTCGGTATATTTCAGGGAAAGGTCTTCGAGCTCGGTTTTTACATTGTAAAGCCCGATTCTATAAGCCAGGGGTGCATAAAGTACAAGCGTTTCCGAAGCGATTTTCAGTTGTTTGTCGCGGGGCATGTGGTTCAGGGTGCGCATATTATGCAGCCTGTCGGCAAGCTTGATCAGGATCACCCGCATATCTTCCGCAAGGGCCAGGATCATTCGTTTGAAATATTCGGCCTGGATGGAGCGGCGGCCATCGTCAAAAATGCCCTGTATCTTGGTGAGCCCGCCAATGATCAGTGCTACCCTGGGATTGAACTGCTGTTCGATTTCTTCAAGTGAAATATCAGTATCCTCTACCACATCGTGCAAAAGGGCACAAACAATGGAAGTGGCATCCAGGCGCATGTCTTTTGCACAAATGGTGGCAACCTCCAGCGGATGATAAACATAGGGTTCTTTGGAGCGGCGGCGCATTCCCTGATGGGCCTCAACCGCGAGGTCGAAGGCCTGACGGACCATTCTGGCTTCACCGTTACCTTTGCGGTTTTTCCATACCCTTAATAAAGTCCGGTATTGCCGGGCGATTTCTTTTTTTTCTGTTTCGGAGTACATCTGCAATTTTTGTAATCAAGCAAAATTAAACATTATGATCCTGTATGGCTCTTTTTGTGTGTATCAAATTTTAATAAATTAACGTTAATAATTTTCAGATATGGCATTAATTTGGATGTTTTGTTGTTATTTTACCCGAAGAGAGACATAGAAAATTTTTTGACGAACAAGAAAACGGACACTCCTATCAAGCTCAACAATTAATGAGGAAATACTTACTAACTATAGTCCTGATTTCAATTTCTTTTGCTGTGTTTTCAACCCACCAGCGAGCCGGTGAGATCACGTACAAGGCCATTTCAAACCTGAAATACGAATTCACCATCGTTACCTACACCTACACGCCCAGCCCTGCCGACCGCCCCGAATTGCGCATCGACTGGGGTGATGGCACTTCGCAGATTGTTCCAAGAACCCAGAAGATCAACTATCCCAACAACATCAGCCGGAATGTTTACGCCGGTGCAGTGCATACGTTTCCCGGACAGGGTTCATATGTAGTTTCAGTGGAGGATCCCAACCGGAATTATGGGGTGCTGAATATTCCGAATTCCGTAAACGTACCTTTTTTCATCCGTACCGAACTTGTGATCAATCCATTCCTGGGTCCAAACAATTCTGTGGAACTGCTTGCCCCGCCCATCGACAACGGATGCGTAAACAATTTGTACCTCCACAATCCTGCCGCATTCGATGCGGATGGCGACAGCCTTTCATACAAGTTGGTAGATTGCAGGGGTGCTTTTGGATTGCCGATTCCCGGATATATTTTGCCCAACGAAATTGATACCACCGTGCAAACCATCTTCGAAATCGATGCAGTAACGGGAACCATCACCTGGGACAATCCAATCCTGCAGGGCGAATACAACATCGCATTTTTGATCGAGGAATGGCGAAACGGTATCCGGATCGGTTACGTAACACGCGACATGCAGATTACCATCATCGCCTGCGATAATGAATCCCCTGTGATAAACACTTTGCAGGATACCTGTGTGATGGCCGGCGACACCTTGAGCTTTTTGGTTTCGGCTACCGATCCTGACGACGACCAGCTTGTGATCAGCGCATTGGGCGGGCCATTTGTGGTAGAGGACAGTCCGGCCACTTTTCCGGCAGCAATAGGTGAGGGGAGCGTTACTTCCACATTTACCTGGAATACCACATGCTCACACGTGCAGTTTCAGCCTTACCAGGTGGTGTTCACAGCCCGCGACACCTTTAATTTTCCACAGCTCTCCGATATCAAAACGATAAGTATTCGTGTCATTAGCCCGCCCCCCAGGAACCTCAGCGCCACGGCGGTTGGAAATTCAATCCACCTGAGCTGGAACCAGGCCGAATGCGATCGAACCATCGGATATGACCTGTACCGGAGGGATGGATTTTACGGCCTGGATCCCGGCCCTTGTGATCCGGGAATTCCTGAAGAATCCGGATATGTAAAAATTGCCACGCTGGAAGGTATTGCCGACACTACCTTTATTGATGACAATCAGGGCATCGGACTGGTGCACGGCATCGATTATTGTTACACCGTGGTTGCATTTTTTGCTGATGGCAGCGAAAGTTATCCTGCTGCGGAGGCCTGCGCTACCCTCAAAAAGGATGTGCCTATCATCACAAATGTTTCCATAAACGAAACATCTCCATCACAGGGTGAGATTTTTGTGGCCTGGTCGAAACCCACCGAAATGGACACCCTCATCTTTAACGGTCCTTATAAATATGTGATTAACAGAGCGGATTCAGAAAACACACAATTTACTGAAATTGCAGTAAACCAGGGCATTAACGATACTTTGTTTGCCGATGTTTCGGGATTGAATACGGCCTCACTGAAATATTCCTACCGGATCGATATGTACAGCAATGCTAATGGTGATGAGGTGTTGATCGGTTCCACCCAGGTGGCGCGATCGATATTTTTGAATGTTTCACCTACAGATGAAGCCCTCATACTTTCGTGGAATGCCGAGGCTCCATGGATTAACTATCGCTACAATATTTTCCGCTACAATCCCCAAACGGAGGCATTTGATTCTATAGGGTTCAGCAACAATATTTTTTATACCGATACGAATTTGGTCAATAGTCAGGAATACACCTATTATATTGAGGGCATTGGAGAATATTCAGCGCCCGGGCTGGTAAACCCGATCATCAATTTTTCACAAATTAATACCGGAATACCGAGGGATAATGTACCGCCATGTCCTCCAATCCTGAGTGTGGCAACCGATTGCGAGGCGAGTCAGAACAACCTTTCCTGGGAAAATCCGCCCGGCTGCCCTGAAGATATCGCCGGATATTATATTTACTACACTGCCGTGCAGGGCGATACCCTGGTCATGATCGATTCGTTAAACCGGGCTGAGCCACGCGAATACGAGCATGTAGATCTCCCTTCCATAGCGGGATGCTACCAGGTGGCGGCCTTCGATTCGTTGCGAAACCTCAGTGAGCGCAGTAATATGGTTTGTGTTGACATCAGTGTTTGCGCAACTTACAGGCTCCCCAACTTTTTTTCTCCCAATCAGGATGATAAAAATCAGGTATTCAGGCCGTTCCCAAATTACACTTCCGTCGAACGTGTACAATTTAAAGTATTTAACCGTTGGGGACGCATTGTTTTTGAAACCGGGGATCCGGAGATAAACTGGGATGGGAAAAACATGAATAACAACCAGGATTGTGCGGAGGGTGTTTATTTTTATGTGTGTGATGTTTACGAGATTCGGCTCGAAGGGCTCTCAAAGCGAACGCTCACCGGATCCATCACCCTTCAACGTTAAGTGGATTCTCCGAAATTTCCTTGAACATTTGCCACACCCGCCTGTTTCAAATCATACTTTTTAAATTTTAACATAATGACGAAAACATTTTTACTTACTACACTGGCAATTGCTATCAGCTTCTCCATTATCGCTCAAAGCCCGGAAGATTCAAACGTTGACAAGGTAAAATATCCACAGGAGAAATATTTTAAAAACATCAAGCAGCTCACCTTTGGGGGCGACAATGCCGAAGCATACTGGAGTTTCGATGATTCGAAACTGATATTTCAGGCCACCAATCCGGAATGGGATACCGAGTGCGATCAGATATTTATCACGCCTGTTGAAGGTGCGGATATGAAAAACCATAAGCCCATGCTTGTGAGTACCGGCCATGGGCGCACTACCTGTTCATATTTTATGCCGGGTGATAGCACCATTTTGTATGCCTCAACCCATGAGCACGATGCCATGTGCCCGCACAAGCCTCCCCGCGAAATTGATGGAAATTACGTATGGCCCATTTATGATTCCTATGATATTTATGTGTCGGATATGGATGGCAATATCGTTCAGAAGCTCACAGATTATGAGGGTTATGATGCGGAAGCCACAGTTTCGCCCAAAGGAGATAAAATCGTTTTTACCTCTGTCCGCAGCGGCGATCTTGAACTCTTCACCATGAACATCGATGGCAGCGACATCCGGCAGGTAACCGATGAGCTGGGCTACGACGGCGGAGCATTCTTTTCGCCCGACGGCACCAAACTGGTGTTTCGCTCTTCCCGGCCCAAAAAGCCCGAAGCAATAAAAAAATACAAAGACCTGCTGGACAAAGGCCTGGTTATGCCTACCGAAATGGAGCTATATGTTTGCAATGTGGACGGCAGCAACCTCACCCGGGTTACTGACCTGGGCAAAGCCAACTGGAGCCCGTTTTTTCATCCTTCCGGCGAAAAGATCATTTTTTCATCCAATCATGCCGCAGAACGGGGTTTCAAGTTTAACCTTTTCATGGTGAATATTGATGGTACCGGCCTTGAACAAATATCACACGATGAAGTGTTTGACGCCTTCCCCGTATTTTCAAATGATGGAAAATACCTGGTATTTTCATCAAACCGAAATAATGGCGGTACCCGCGATACGAACCTTTTCCTGGCAGAGTGGGCAGAATAATTATTCTTCTATGCATATCCTAATCGCACCGGATTCATTCAAGCATTCTTTAAGCGCTAAAAAAGTAGCCGGAAGTATTTCAGAAGGCATTCTTGAAATTATTCCGGAGGCGAAAACGGTGCTTGTTCCGGTTGCGGATGGTGGCGAA
>JAGYLT010000200.1 GCA_018400545.1 Bacteroidales bacterium | reverse complement strand
AAATTTCCAAATCTGCTCTCCGGTTTTTCCCGAAATAACCACAACCGAGCGGTCGCCGCCGGTAGTTCCCACCACAACTTCATCATAGCCATCGTTATCAATATCAGGCAGGAAATCCATAGCTTCGCTTTGGTACACATTTCCGGAATAAATCTCAAACTCCCAGTGCAAAATAGCCCAATGATTGGAATTACCGTTGAAGCACCGGATAAAGTTATCCTCGGAAGCTACTACCACTTCATCGACGCCATCGCCGCTAATATCCCTGAGCGAACCCATTGCTTTGGGGCTGTTATCGAAACCTGCATCAATCAGATACCACCAAAACTCATCCCCCATTTCCCAATCTTTCAAAAGGCCGGTGCCTGACAGAATGATTTCGTTGGCCGGATTTTGCGGGTCGTTGCAGTTGAGGGTCATCGTTCCATCATATTCTATCCCTTCGGAAGGATTGAACCATAAACCAACATCCACAGACTGAAGCGGGAAAATTGTCAGAGGATATTCAATGTCGGGATCTGTAAACCAGGCTGCTTCGCTGGCAACGGCCGATTCGATTACAAGATTTTCGCTTCCGATATTTTTGATAATCAAATCCAACCGTTCAAAACCACCTACCCTTACATCAGCAAAAACATAACTGCTGCTACCGGTAAAAAATGAAGGACCGGGGTTTACGCCATTTCCGTTTATGGTGAGCTCAACTTCGGGGGTGAGCGGGTCATCGGAAATAATGGTTGCAAAAGTTTCCATTTCGTAATAAGCAACGGGTTTGAAGATCAACTCCAATTGGGTGTTTTCGCCGGGCGCAACCGTTTGAGGAAATGCTTCCCAAGAAAAAAGCGGCTGTGCTCCGGGGAAAGACAAGCCTTCGATTACCAGATCGGCAGTGCCGGTGTTGGCCACTGTGATATCCCACACCGCCGAATCGCCAACGGCCACAATTCCATAATCCCAGGCCGTAACAGGCACATTGATCTCCGGTGCTCCCGTTCCACCCGGATCTACTTTATAGAGTTTGCTCGGGCTGCTCAGTTGGCCGTCAACGTACCAAATGTAGGTACCATCGAAAACAATGCCAGCCGGCTTCATATTTTCGGTGGCATGCTCTTCTATCAACAGGCCATCGCGATCGGTTTTATAAATTTTATCGGCATTGTAATCAACAAACCAGAGAAAGTCATCCTGCACAGCTACATCCCAGATTTGATCGTACACCGGAGGTGTGAATTGAGATAAAACATTACCCTCGTCATCAGTGAAATAAACCACACCCGGGTCTGGATAATAGGTGCAGGCGATAAAATTACCGTCATCCCATGCTATCCCCGACATGTAGTGATCGGGAAGCGGGAAGCTGGAAACCGTATTTCCCGAAAGGTCGATTTGTGTGGCCAAGGCCGGGTTTGAACTTCCGGAGGGCTGATAAATTACCCACAAGTGTTCACCATCCCAGGTCATGCCAAAGCTGTCGTCAACAACTGCATGGCTGAAGATGAGCGTGCTTTCTCCCGTTTGTGGGTCGAAGCGATAAAAATCTTCTCCGTCAGCACCATAAATCCCAAAATAGAGATGGGTGCCGTCGTAGGCCAAACCCGAAGCCTTCCCGGGAATGTCGAACGATTGAACGATTGTCCATTCACCCTGAGCCTGCAGGGTTACTGTTGAAGTAAAAATGGCTAAAGCCAGAACTGCAAATTTTGTAACCAGTGTTTTCATAATGGTAAGTGTTTAAATATTATCGCAATATGATCAATTTTTCTGTTCTACTAAAACCTTCAAGGTTTAACTTGCAAAAATACAGGCCATTTGGCAAATTAGCGAGCCTGCCCGACTGAATATTGAACGGGACATCATTTTGGCCGTTTGTGAGTTCTCCGGCAAATATTA
Organism: Bacteroidales bacterium; assembly: GCA_018400545.1. The sequence continues at coordinate 3,173 of JAGYLT010000200.1, read as the reverse complement.
CCTCAACCGGTCGCCCGTTGCTATCAAAAAGAGTTATCTCGGCATTTTCATTTTTCGCCAATGTTATTCTTACGGTAGCTTCCGCTGAAATATGGGATGGAAAAACCCTCAGATCAACCATCCTGTTATTAAGACTTACATATTCTCCCATCCCTACCGAAATTTCATCAAGGTTGATTCTAAAACACGAGTTGCCGTAAGTTCCTACCACAAGATCGCGGGTGGGGGCATGAATTTGCAACGAAACAGCGGGTGACAGAGGCATTCCGGCCGAAAGGCCAATCCAATCCTGGCCATCGTTATAGGTCATAAAAACACCGGCATCGGTAGCCAGGTAATGTCGTCCCTGAAAATCGGGGTCGCACTCAATTTCATTTACCGGTATATCGGGCAAATTACCCGAAATGTTGATCCAATCCTGCCCAAGGTTGGTTGATTTAAAAACGTGAGGTGATGGTTCATCCCAGCGAAATCCGGAGACTGTAGCATAAATCGTATTGCTATCGAATGGATCAAAAACCACACTTGTAACCCATCGGTCGGGCAAACCCTGAGAAATATCCTGCCAGGTTACTCCTTCGTTGGTGGTAATATGCACAAGCCCGTCATCCGAACCTGTAACAATATACTGAGGATTGAGCCTGGAAACATCCAGCGTTGTAAGTGTGTGAAAAGTAGTGCCGTCATCGCCTTTGGTTAAATCGGGACTTATGGCTGTCCAGGAATCGCCATAAGCGGTGCCTTTCCAAAGACGGTAAGAGCCAAAGTAAAGTATAGTAGGATTTTCGGGATGCAACTTAAAGGGCGCCGACCAGTTCTTGCGATCACCGGCGAAGGCATCGCCTATGTAAGAAAAGGAATTGCCCTGATTAAACGACCTGAAAAGATTGCCCCATTGCGATTCAGCGTATATAATGTTCGAATTGGTGTAATCGATTTGGGTGTACATACCATCCCCACCGAGAATACGCTGCCAGTCGGTGAGCGATCCAGTAAGTGTGCGGATGGTGTTGTTATCCTGTGTTCCGCCGTATAACCGCTGCGGATTGAGGTAATCAATTTCGATGTGATAAAACTGTGTGATGGGAAGGTTGTTGATTTTTGTCCAGGAGTTGCCCCCATTATCACTGATGTAAAAGCCGCCGTCGTTTCCTTCGAATATTCTTCCGGTAGCGGGATCGATCCACATGGCATGGTGATCGACATAGATTTCGGAAATGTTCCAATAGCCTGCCAGGGCAGTGTAGCTGTTTCCTCCGGTTGATGATTTGTACAATTCAACCCCCATAATGTAAAAAGTGTCATCATCAGTAGGATCGATTCTGATCTGGCCAAAATACCAGCCGAAGCTGCTGTTCATTCCCTGAATGGCGCCATCGTTGGTCGATGTCCAGCTTTCTCCCAGATCCGTTGACTTATAAACTTTCACCGAATTTTGGCGGTCGTAAAAAGCATACACTACATTGGGATCAGATTTAGCAATATCCACTCCAATCCTTCCTACATCATTGCCGGTTGGAAGGCCGTTTGTCAATTCATACCAGCTCTCGCCGCCATCGGTCGTTTTCCATAAGCCCGACGAATTACCGAAGCTTCTGCGGTAGTTTAGGCCTCTGACACGCTCCCACATAGCAGCGATTAAAATATCAGGATTTTGAGGATGTTGCACAATGTCGATGGCAGCTGTAGAATCCGTAAGATAAAGTACCCTTTCCCAATTGAGGCCTCCATCGGTAGTGCGATAAATACCCCGCTCGCTATTGGTAGTAAAAAGGTTACCGCTTGCAGCTACAAACAGCCGGTTTGGATCATCGTAATCCACTACTATTCTTCCGATGTAGGCGGAATTTTCTAACCCAAGGTGCTCCCACGTCTGTCCGCCATCGGTGGATTTGTGAACACCATCGCCGATAAAGCTGAAACTCGACACATTTGCTTCGCCGGTGCCGGCATACAGAATATCAGGATTATTGGGGTCGAGTGCCAAATCGCCGATGGTAATCACCGGCTGATCGCGAAAAACGTTGACCCACGAAAGGCCTCCGTCTTCGGTTTTCAGTATCCCACCGGAAGCTGCGCCTAAGTATATTTCGTTGATATTTTGAGGGTTCACCTCAATATCGGTAATTCTACCACCAATGTTTTCAGGCCCGGCCTCTTCCCACTCATATCTAACGGGTGAATCAGCATGCAGCTTTTTTGCTTCCCGCAATCCGGCCAGATAATAATCGGATTTGATCCTGTTGTGCGGATACATGCGTTGCATGGCCATCCATTCGGCAGGGTGAGCATGCGGATCGAGCATCCCTTTTAACTGAAGATATTCTGCACGGCCGGGGCTATGATCGCTTTCAATGGTAGTTTCGCAGGTAAGATGCAGATCATACAAAAACATGGAGCCAATAAAAGCCCCTCCAAGTAATAAGTAAATGAGTGTTTTGAGTTTTTTCATGGCAATTATCAGTTAACGAATAATTGTGCTAAAAGTAATATTTTTTGGAGAATGCAGCCTAAAGGCATTGCCTTTGCATTGGTTTGAAAAGATGATGTATTCAGCTAAAAATGCTGAAGTCAGTAGGTGATTTACAGATTATTTCCCGGCCTTTTGCCTGTAGTAATCAGCTCTTTCCTTGTCGTTGAAGCGAACATAAATATTACTCATATACAGTGCATAGCGGGGTTTTGGATCCAAATCATAAAGGGTTTCAAAGTAGTTGAGTGCTACTCTGAATTCGGCGGTGCTTTTCTCCAATTCATCGAGCAGCCTGACGTATTGCCTGTTGGTGCGGTTGTTTTCATAGGCTTTCATTTCACGGTTGTACCGATCTTCGGCTTTGTCGAAAATTCGAATTGCTTTCCACTCCAGCGCCGATTTGTTTTTACTGTCACGTTCAAGCAACTTTTCTGCAATTTCATCACACTTACCCTCATTATCCAGTGCTTTATTGAGAATAAACCAATACTCAAGTTGTTTTAAGTCATTTTGTTGTGCTTCGGTAAGGCTGGGCCAAACGTCCTTTGCCAAATCCCAGTTTTCGCTAAAAATGTATGTTTCAAAAAGTCGTAGTTTTACTTCTCCGGCTTTACCTGCATTCGGGAATTTTTCCAGATAGTCGCTCAGTGCCATTATTTCGCGCGAAAGATTATCAACCTCTCTGAAAATTAATGCCATA
>JAGYLT010000020.1 GCA_018400545.1 Bacteroidales bacterium | reverse complement strand
TCTCCCCGGCTGCACTTTTTCTTTGCCTTTTTTTTAATCTCCCTTCTGTGTGATTTTTTCCATTTTTAAATACTTTTGCCAATCACAACAACAATTAGCATATGAAATCACTTAAACTGGAAATCAGAAAAGTACTGGATTTTATATCCAAAGAGGAAATCAATGCCTACCAGCAAAAAGTTGAATCCGCATGGAATAATCTGATCAATAAATCCGGAAAAGGCAACGATTTTCTGGGATGGGTGGATTTACCCCATGAAATTGATGAAGCGTCGCTTTCTACGATCATAAAACAGGCCGACAAGATTGCAAAGAACGCCGAAATTTTAGTCGTGGTTGGGATTGGCGGATCGTATCTCGGAGCCAGAGCCGTGATTGAAGCCCTTAAACATAACTTCGACCATCTGCTGCCTGGTGGAGACAGGCCAATCATTTTGTATGCCGGTCAAAATTTGTCAGAGGATTATCTCGCTGATTTGCTTGAAATTTTGGATAAAAGGGATTATGCCATCAATGTAATTTCGAAATCAGGAACAACCACTGAGCCTGCTGTAACATTCAGAATTCTTAAAAATCATATCGAGGCAAAATATGGCCGTCAGGAAGCAGCAAAGCGAATTGTGGCTACTACAGACAAATCGAAAGGTGCATTGAAGCAACTCGCAGATAGTGAAGGATACCAAACCTTTGTGGTTCCCGATGATGTTGGCGGAAGGTATTCCGTTTTAACACCGGTGGGATTATTTCCAATTGCCGTAGCCGGATACGATACTCGCCAACTGGTAAAAGGTGCCGTGGATATGCGTACGCAATTAATTTCGGGATGCGAATTGGATGAGAACCCTGCTGCACTATACGCTGCCACCCGTAATGCACTGTATGATAAGGGAAAACTGGTGGAAATCATGGTGAACTATTTACCTAATTTGCATTATTTCACCGAATGGTGGAAACAACTTTACGGCGAAAGTGAAGGCAAGGAAGGCAAAGGCATTTTCCCGGCGGGTGTCATCAACACCACCGATCTGCACTCCATGGGGCAGTATATCCAGGAAGGCGAACGCAAAATTTTTGAAACTGTACTTTCGATTGACAAACCCAAATCTTCGGTTACAATTCCTGAAGATGCCGACAATCTGGATAAACTCAATTACATCTCAGGAAAAAACCTGCATTTTGTAAATCAGATGGCTGAAACAGGAACTACACTGGCTCATTTTGATGGAGATGTACCCAACATCAGAATATCCATACCAGAGGTTAATGAATATAACCTGGGGCTACTGATCTATTTCTATGAGTTCGCGTGCGGATTAAGTGGCTATCTCCTGGATGTAAATCCATTCGACCAGCCGGGAGTTGAAGCGTACAAGAAAAACATGTTTGCGCTGTTGGGCAAGCCCGGGTTTGAAAAGGAAACGGAAGCCATCAGGAAAAGGATTTAGAAGCCGGGGAAATTGTCAGGAATTTAGGATGCGTACTCTTCGAGATGCAGGGAGGAGTAGGCTTTTTCGGCGGCAATTTTTTCGGCACCCTTGATGGAGAAATCCTGTCCGATGGCACAAATATTATTGTCAACTTTTATTTCAACAATGTATTGCTTGCTGTTGCCGCTGCCAACTTCGGTCACTACATTAAAATCAATTTCCTTCCGCTCCTTCTGCGACCATTCGATAAGTTTACTCTTAAAGTTAACCTCGGTATTAACCAGATCGTCAATATCAAAATGAACTTTGATGATCCGGTTGATGATAACCTTTTTGGTGAAATTGTAGCCGCGGTCCAGGTAGAGCGCTCCAATAAATGCTTCAAAGGCATCGCCTTCCATGGAGCGGAAATAGCTTTTGGAATCCTGATTGGATTGGATAAAATGGTCGAGTCCAAGTTTGCGCGAGAGTTTATTCAATTGGTCACGACTCACAATCTTTGAACGCATTTCGGTGAGGAAACCCTCATCTTTGTATGGAAATTTTTTAAAAAGGTAGTCAGCCACCACAGAGCTCAGCACAGCATCTCCCAAATATTCAAGGCGCTCGTTAGATAATTTGTGTCCGTTAGATTCCACGGCCACCGACCTGTGTAGAAAAGCGAGTTTATACAAAGAAACATTTCCGGGGCAAAACCCGAAAATGTTTCTGATTGAAAAAATAAATTCTTTGTCTGAAGAAAGATAGCCCTTTAATGTCTTAAATAACCTCAAAGCTTCATGAATTACTCATTATACTTTTTTACCGCGATGCAGGTATTGTGTCCGCCAAATCCAAAAGAGTTTGAAAGCGCTACATTCACGGTACGTTTTACGGCTTTGTGATAGGTAAAGTTCAATTTGTTGTCGATTTCGGGGTCGTCGGTAAAATGGTTGATGGTAGGAGGAATCATATCCTTTTGCACCGACAGCACAGTTGCAACCATCTCTACTGCTGCTGCTGCACCCAGCAGATGGCCGTGCATCGACTTGGTTGAATTCAGGTTTATTTTATAGGCATGATCACCAAACAGGTTGATAATGGCTTTTGGCTCGGCAATATCCCCAACCGGGGTTGATGTGCCGTGCGTGTTGATATGATCAACCGTGGTAGGTTCCAGTCCGGCTTCTTCGATGGCATATTTCATGGCCAGTTGTGCGCCGAGGCCGTCAGGGTGGGGAGATGTGATGTGGTAGGCATCTGCTGTTGATCCTCCACCAACAATCTCAGCATAAATCCTGGCACCACGTTTTACAGCATGTTCATATTCCTCCAGTACTAAAATCCCCGAACCTTCACCGAGCACAAAACCATCGCGATCCTTATCGAATGGGCGGGATGCAGTTTTCGGGTCATCATTGCGTGTGGAAATGGCATGCATGGCATTGAACCCACCGATGCCGGCAGGGTTGATCCCGGCTTCTGATCCGCCCGCCACAATAGCTTCCGATTTACCCAGCCTGATATAATTAAATGCATCGATGATGGCATGGCCGGCCGATGCACAAGCTGAGGTGGTAGCATAATTAGGCCCCCTGAATCCATATTTTATGGAAACGTGACCTGCAGCGATATCACCAATAATTTTCGGGATAAAAAACGGATTAAACCTGGGGTTGTCTTCGTTTCTGCCAAATTCGGCTGCATCATTCAAAAATGTGGTGAAGCCGCCGATTCCGGTTGCAATAATTACCCCAACCCTGTTTTTGTCAATCGCTTCCGAAAGCAGACCTGCATCCTTGATAGCCTGATCTGATGCTACCATGGCATATTGCGCATAAGGATCCAGTTTTCTTACTTCCTTGCGGTCGAAGTGCGCTTTTGGATCAAAATCCTTTAACTCACAAGCAAAATGGGTTTTATATTTTGAAGCATCGAAACGGGTAATATCGTTGGCACCGCTTACTCCTTCGAGCAAGTTGTTCCAAAACTCATCTACCGTGTTCCCCATCGGAGTGAGGGTACCTAATCCGGTTATAACTACTCGTTTGAGTTCCATGTAGGGGGAGGAAATTATTTTGTGTTGTCTTCGATGTACTTGATCGCGTCACCTACTGTGCCAATTTTTTCGGCCTGATCATCAGGGATGGCAATGTTGAATTCCTTTTCAAATTCCATGATCAGCTCAACTGTGTCAAGCGAATCAGCGCCTAAATCGTTTGTGAAACTTGCTTCGGGTGTTACTTCGTTTTCATCAACGCCAAGTTTGTCAACGATAATCGATTTTACTCTTGTTGCAATATCAGACATATCTACAAAATTTTTAGTTAAACAGGGCGCAAAGGAAATACTTTTTAAAAAACTACCAAGCATTTTTTTTCTGAAATCCAAATTCTTATTTTTTAAATGATAGAAATACAGGGTTTTATGATTTTGGGGTTCCAAAATCAGCATATGGTTAACCGGGTTTTCCGAATATATTTTCAGAAATGGTATGGGATAAACTGCAAAAATTGTTTCTTTTGGGTTAAAATTGAATAAAACACAAAATGAAAAAGATAGCCATATTTGCCTCAGGCAGTGGGACCAACGCCGAACGGATCACGAATTACTTTGAGAATAACCCCTACATAAAAGTTGAATTGATTCTGTCGAACCGGGCAGATGCGTTTGTGCTGGAGCGGGCAAAAAAACTGGGTGTTAAAAGTTGCGTGTTTACGCGGGATGAATTAAAAGATCCGGAGGGGGTTGCCGCTTTACTCAGTCAACATGAAATTGATTTGATAGTGCTTGCCGGATTTTTGTGGTTGATACCCACTAGTTTACTGGTGGCATTTCCTGGTAGAATCGTCAATATCCATCCGGCACTGCTTCCAAAATATGGCGGGAAAAACATGTATGGAATGCGCGTTCATGAAGCTGTGATAAACGCCGGGGAGAAGGAAAGTGGTATTACCATTCATTTTGTGGATGAGATTTACGATCACGGAAAAGTAATATTTCAGGCCAAATGTCAGGTGGAGCCGGGGGATACCCCTGAACGGCTTGCCGAAAAAATCCATGAACTGGAGTACAGGCATTATCCGGAGGTGATTGAAAAACTGCTCAGGGGCTAATCATCAAACATAATAATCGTAGTGATCAGTCGAGTTGGCAGCCCTTGATTTGATGTTTTCAAGCACTTGTTTTTTTTCTTCATTCTGCATCTGCCACCATGTCTTTGCTTCCTTTTTTGTGCGGCGGCATCCCAGGCAGATTTCCTTATCATCATACTGGCAAACAGAAATGCACGGGTCTTTGATTTTTTCCATAATAGAATTTTTGTGAACGTTCAAACAGGACTGGTGTGTGAATGTTCATGATTTGATTCCAACCTGCGTAAAATGTTTTATGTTTGTCTAAGTTTATTTTCATCATCTGAAACACCTTGAAACACGTCTTCCCCGAAGATGTTGCTTAAAGGTAAGCATTGTTCTGCACTGCAAATAACTTTAGTTTGAATAATCAGGGTTACATTAAAATTTTGCTATTTTTGTTTGGTCATTTTTGAAAACCTTAACCAATAGAATCAATCAAGATGAGGGAAGTTTTTGATCCGTCAAAACTGGAGGTAAACTGGGACTACAGGACCATACTCATAGTTGAAGATGTTCAACCCAATTTCAGGCACCTCGAAAAAGCACTGGAACGAACAAAAGCAAAAATTTTGCATGCCACCACAGGACATAAGGCAATAGAAATGTGTGCGCAAAACAGTGCAATCGATCTGGTACTGATGGACCTTCACCTTCCGGGGATTAGCGGATACGAAGCCACCAGGGAAATTAAAAAAATCAGGGAAGATATAACAGTTATTGCACAAACTGCGTTTGTGTTTTCCGGTGAGAAGCAAAAATCCTTCGACATGGGTTGCGACGACTACATCGCCAAACCCATCCGAAGGGAGGAACTCATCTACAAAATCAGAAACTGTCTTATCGATTCGGGAAAGGAAGCTTAGTAATTCAATAAAGTGAGGGTTAGTTATGAAGTACAGAAAATTTCCAGGCTTCTACGGTTTTCGAATTTATTTTGTTTCAACAATTATGTATTTTATGCTGGTGGCGCCTTTTGCCAGCTTCCTGATGCTGCAATCCATTCCGGATCTGATAGAAAACAGGTCCCTGGCCGATTCCTTTGCCGAGGGGAGCAATCAGGATACATTGTTTTCGCATACCGATACCGCAACAGGACTCAGGGTTAACACCACCGTCGAAAACCCGCTGCAAGCTGAAGAATCTGAACCTGTAACTCCGGATACCGGAGAACCTGAATTTAAAGATCCCCAGAATGAGATGATCATGAAGTCTTTCGGGTTTTTGGCCGGCATCAGTCTGCCCGCGGTTTTCCTGCTGGGATTTGTTTTTAATCTTCCCTTTAAGCGTTATCTCTCGCGAAGAAAACGAAACAAGGAAATTTCAGATAAGCTCTTTGGATTTTGTAAGCGGTACATCCTGAAATCACCCTTGATAAATGCTGCCATCCTGGGTTCCGGGCTTCTGGCCTCGCTCATCTACATGATTACCTTAATGGTAAATTACCCGGAATATCTAAATGCCTCCACCCCTGTATTTCTGCGGTTTTTTATCATTTCGATTTTTGCTACGCTGCTAACAGTGCTTTTTGTTTATTTCTGGGAAAAGCACCGGGTTCATATCAAATATCTCGAATTTCTCTTCTCAAGGGAAGAGTTGCGCAAGCGCGTTTTCAAAGCTACCAAAAGCCGTATCAGGAACAGATTCTGGATTTCCAGCGTGATGACTACGCTATTGCCGCTTTCCATTGTGATTGCGTATTTGTTTTTTAGTGTTACACCTTTAAGAGGCCTTGACATTTCCACGATCAATGCCGATCATATTAATATTCTTTTTGGCCGGTATGTACCGTTAACAAAAGATTTGATTACCGACATTGATTCGTTTAGCAACGTGCCCGGATTATTCTTTTTTATTAATGTTGTGGATGGCGCTATTATGGCGTTTGGTATCAGTTCCGGGATCATCGCAGCATTGATTTATATTTTTCTTTTCGTGAAGTGGACAACCATTGATATTGTGTATCCGGTTCGGGAGTTGATTTATAACATGCAGAAAACCGGCGAGGGCAAGAGCGTGAATTACACGGTGGTGCGCAGCAACGACGAGATTGGCGAACTGGCTGAGCGGTTTAATGAAATGACCGGGCAGATTGAGCAATACATCAGCAACATCGAAAAAATGAACAAGGCTTATTATCGCTTTGTGCCCCGTCAGTTTCTTGATTTTCTCGAAAAGAAAAGCATCACCGAGGTGCAACTTGGCGATCAGGTTCAGAAAGAGATGTCGGTGTTGTTTACAGATATCCGCGACTTCACATCAATGTCAGAAGAATTGACACCAAAGGAGACCTTTGATTTCCTGAATGAATATCTCAGTGTGATGGAGCCGCTCATTTCGCGCAATCACGGTTTTATCGATAAATACATTGGCGATTCTATCATGGCCCTTTTTATGGGGAATGTTGAAAACGCCATAGATGCGGCCATCGAAATGCGGGTTGCCCTTGCGGATTTCAATGTAAAGCGTAAACTTGAAAATAAAAATCCAATCGACAGTGGTATCGGCATTCATACCGGTAACCTCATGCTTGGTGTGGTTGGCGGCCATGGCCGCATGGACGGAACGGTAGTTTCGGATGCCGTTAACCTGGCTTCACGCATCGAGGGGCTTACCAAAATGTATGGCACTTCTATCATCATTTCGCAGGATACTCTTATTAAACTTGAAGATCCGGGCAGATACGATTACCGTTTCCTGGATGTGGTGAAGGTGAAAGGCAAAAAAGAAGCGGTTTATATTTTTGAAGTGCTCGACGGTGAACCGAAAAAAACCAAACAGCTTAAAATTGAGACCAAAGCCGACTTTGGCAAAGGCCTTCAGCTCTATAAAAATAAGCAGTTCGAAGAAGCACTCGACCTTTTCAGGAATGTAATCCGGTTAAATCCCGAAGACCATGCTGCCGAACTTTATGTGGCTCGTTGCCGGAATATTATTGATTTTGGCATCCCTGAAGACTGGGACGGTGTGGAAACCATAAAAGATAAATATTAGTGTTGGTATGCCCGATAACAAAAGAAAAACATACCTTGGTCTGTTGCCCCAAATGATTACGGCATCATTGCTTTCCGGCCTATTCATCTACTTGATATTTCAGCCCTCCATTTCCAATTTCTATATGGGTGTTCTGGTTGGGTTCCAGGCACACCTCTATATTTCCACATTTGAGATGTATCTCAAGCCGCGCTTATCAAAGCGTAATTTTTTTCTGGCCTTGCTCACGAGTACGGCGGCATACATCATTTTGATCATCATTGCAGTATTTATAGCCATCATCATTCTCAACCGATTCAATTTTACGGTGATCCTTTCAAACTTCGAAACCATTCTTTTTAGCACGGCAATGGGCTACGGACTGCTTTTTGGGTTGTTGATGAGTTTTATGTTCAGTTCTTATGCCATGTTTGAAATGTTGCTGGGGAAGCATTTTTTATTCAAACTTTTCACCGGCAAATACCACAACCCGTTTGAGGAGGAAAGGGTTTTTATGTTTCTGGATTTGAAGTCATCAACTACCCTGGCCGAAAAAATGGGACACAAACTGTTCCTTCAGTTGCTCAACGATTTCTTTTATGACGTATCCATCGCCGTTGGCGAAACAAAAGGTGAAATCTATAAATATGTGGGTGATGAGGCCATCATCTCCTGGAAATTGAAAAAAGTTGCCGGGAAGGCTAACCCCATTTCTTGTTATTTCAGGATAGCAGAAGAAGTGGAATCCAATCGGGATAAGTACCTGAAGAGATATGGCATGTTACCGGAGTTTAAAGCCGGGCTGCATGGCGGAACGGTCGTAACCGGTGAAATGGGTTTTATGAAAAAAGAGATTGCCTTTCTTGGAGATGTGCTCAACACCACCTCACGTATTGAAGGGCTTTGCAATTCGCTTGGGCATAATCTGCTGGTTTCCGATGAGTTGCTCGAACGGCTGGATGCCAGTAAATATCAAATTGTTTCAGTGGGTGAACACGTATTGCGGGGAAAGCAGAAAGGAGTCAAGATTTCAGCAGTTCATTTGCCCTGATAAAATCATCAAAAAATCCCTGGAATTCATCCGGCTTTTCCGCATGCAGCCAGTGTCCCACACCCTCAATGGTTTTAATATCTGCCTTTGGGAAATTGCGGTAGATCTGGTCAAAATCCTCATATTTCACATAATCGGAATTTCCACCCCGGATGAACAGCGTTGGCTTTTCGAATAATCCATCCGATGCTATACCTTCAAAAACTTCATCCATGTTCAGGTTGATCGCCTCCAGGTTTAGCCGCCAGGCAAACTGGCCGCCACGCTCGCGCCGGTAGAGGTTTTTCATGGCAAACTGCCGGATGCGTGGCTCCCTGATCTTATCCGCAAGCTGCTTTTCGATGTCTTCGCGCGTTTCGGCATTTTCGAAATGCACATTCAGCATAGCATCAATCATATCAAGATGGCGGTATCTGCGCTGATAGGTTCGCATGCTGATGTCGGCCACCACAAGTGCTTTAAGGATGTCAGGGTTTTCCAGCGCAAAACGCATGGCTACTTTTCCACCCATCGAATGACCGAGAATGATCGGGTCTTCCAACTCATGTTCTTCAATGAAATCATAGAGGTCTGAACACAATGCAAAATAGTTGAAGGTGGGGTCATGCGGCGACTGGCCGTGATTGCGCTGGTCGGGGATGAAGACGCGGAAACGGTCTTCCACATTTCGTGCGAAAGTTACCCAGTTGTCGGATATGCCAAAAATGCCGTGCAGGATGATCAGTGGCTGCCCTTTTCCGTATTCCCTGAAAAATAGTTTCATGAAACGAATTACAGGTTTTTATCGGTTAATGTTCAAAGTCATTTTCTTTCGCTTGGGATATGCATCGGCAGGGATTTCAATTCGCCATCCCAAAACCAGTAAAAGATTATGTCAACCTTGTTGTAATACTCAGTCATGTAATACGTAACGTGTTCATCCATGGCTGCTGCATCACCGTTGTAACTTTTAAAATAGGTTTTGTAATAGCTGTATTGTTCATCTATTGGTTGGATGAGATTGCCTGAATCAGATACTGAAAAGTATCCGTAATACCCCGGTGTTAATTCGGCCTGCTGAGCCCCAAGAGCAGTCATGTTGCTTACAAAGCTGCTGGCGATGGAAGCGTTGGAGGTACTTTGATACCCAACATATCCCCAGATTGTCCCGAAAGGAATACGGTGCAAAGTGTCGTGCGACATGGTAATACCTTCTGTGGTTGCAAAATCGATGGTTACCAAAGAGTCGGAAATGGTGAAGGTTCCGTTTCCGTTGTAATTCGCGGCATTTATTTGCAGATTATAGGTGCCATTACTCAATTCGCCAAGTTCAATTGAGCAGGAGGCCGGCCCCTTTTCGATGTTCAGGTCGTCATGTCCGTCGGTTTGAATATCCAGCAATTCAATATTTACCTGGTTTCCTTCAATAGTGGAGGTATTTCTAATCAGATAAGTTACCGGATAATTATCCAGATCGGTCCTGAACTCAAACAAAAAAATCTTGGTTCCGTAGTCCACAGTTTCGACGATTTCGCCGTTTACCGTCTGAAGCGGTATGGTTTCAATTTCATCGTCTTCACAAGCTGTAATGAATAAAATGGATACAATAAACAGTGCTCCCAAAATCTTACAATACTTCATTTTCATAATTTCAATCTTTTTGTCTGATACAACTATAAATCCGGGTCATTGATCAGTTCCGGGCCGGGAAATCTTAACAAAAAAAGTACCGAAATATTATAATTAATTGATGCTTTTGAAAAAACAAAAAACCGGCACCACAAATGCAGGGTCGGCTTATATGATATTTTTCAGCGCTTACAGTAAAAAGCTCAACAGAATACCCGCCGCAACCGCAGAACCGATTACACCCGAAACGTTTGGTGCCATAGCGTGCATCAGCAGGTGGTTGTTCGGGTCGTTTTTCAGACCTTCGGTATGCACTACGCGTGCACTGTCAGGAACAGCCGAAACACCGGCAGCCCCAATAAGTGGGTTCAGTTTGTTGTCGCCGCGCAGGAAAAGGTTCATGACTTTAGCAAAAATCAATCCTCCGGCTGTGGCAACCATAAACGACAGTGCACCAAGCACAAAAATCAGTATGGATTGACTGGTGAGAAATACGTCGGCCTGTGTGGATGCGCCAACGGTTAGTCCGAGCAAAATGGTTACAATATCGATGAGTGAAGTTCTGGCTGTATCGGCAAGGCGCTTGGTTACGCCACTTTCTTTCAGGATGTTTCCAAAAAACAGCATCCCGAGCAGTGGTAGCGAACTTGGCGAAATGAAAGCCGTAAACAAAAGCCCGATAATGGGGAAGAGGATTTTCTCCAGTTTGGTTACCGCCCGCGGAGATTTCATTCTGATTTTGCGTTCTTTTTTGGAAATCAGCAAGCGCATGATGGGTGGCTGGATTACCGGAACAAGTGCCATGTAAGAATAGGCTGCAATGGCGATGGGCCCGATCAGGTTTTGAACGGTAGTTCCATCAGGAAGAATGTTAATGCCATTGGCCAGTTTGGACGAAAGAAAGATGGCAGTCGGGCCGTCTGCACCGCCGATAATCCCGATAGCTCCAGCTTCAGCAGGATGGAAGCCAAGAACAAGTGCACCGATGAAGGTAGCGAAAATACCTACCTGTGCCGCTGCTCCCAGTAACATCAGTCGCGGGTTTGAAATCAGCGAGGAGAAGTCGGTCATGGCCCCAATACCCAGGAAGATCAGTGGCGGATAAATACCGGAAGTCACCCCGAAATACAAATAATTCATCACGCTGCCGGTTTCGTATATGCCCAATTTTAAACCGGCATTCAGCATAAACGGGATATTCCCGATCAGGATACCTACCCCGATGGGAATCAGTAGTAAGGGCTCATAATCGTATTTAATGGCCAGGAAGATGAAAAACAATCCCACCACAAGCATAACCAGGTGTCCCGATGTAGCATTGGCAAATCCGGTGTACCTTAAAAACTGGTCGATGCCTTCCTGGGCATCGGATTCCTGTTCCCCGGATTGGCTGTTAACATCCTGTTGGCCCTGATTCTCAATGCTGATTTCACTTTCAACGGGTGTTGGGTCATCACCGGTTGATAACGGGAAAGTGAAAGAAATCAAGCTCAGGATGGATATGATTCCGAACACGGTTAGAAATCGTCTCATTGGTATTTTGGTTTTTCTCATCTTTGCTGTATTATTCAATCTCCATGAGTTTTTCTTCCTGGAGCACGTTGTCGCCGGGTTGTACACTCAGGTTCTTTACCGTACCATCTTTTTCTGCAATAATGGTATTTTCCATTTTCATGGCTTCATACATCACCAGTTTGTCGCCAAGTTTCACCTGGTCGCCATTTTTTACAAACACCTGCAGGATGTTTCCGGGAAGTGGGATTTTCACGTCATGGCCCTGGGTTTTGGTGATTGCTTTTTTGATTTTGCTGTCCTGGCGGCGGGTCTGGATTTCCTGACGGACCAGCTTTGGTGTTTTCGACTGCACCACTTTTTCGCTTTGCACTTCCACTTCGTAAACGGTTCCGTTTACATCCAGTTTGGCGATGTTATCCTCAAAATTCATGAGTTCAACATCGTAGTCGTGACCTTTTATTTTGAATTTGAATTTTTTCATTTCTTCAGCCTGAAAAATGGGTTTGTTGAATAGATTTTAGAACTCCAGGGGGTATATTGTTTTGAGATTCGCCTGATGGTAATCACATCGCTTTCTTCATCGTGAGCCTCGCTAAGGTGCAGGTAAAGTGCCATGCTGATGGCCGCACTCACATCACCTTCAATGTGCATCACCTCACAGTCGTCGCATTTGCCCTCTTTACGCAACTGGCGCCTGGCCTTGAAGTTGATAAATTTTGGCAGGAGGTTATACACAAAAAACAGCAATACCAGGGCGCTAAAAACAATTACGTAACCTACAATGGCCACTGTAATACTGAATCCTGAAACATTCGAGAAGTCAAAAGTTATTTCGTTGATTAGCATGGTTTCGTGTTTTTACATAGGAATATTTCCGTGTTTCTTGGGCGGGAGTGCATCTTTTTTGGTAGCAAGCGTTTGCAATGCCCTGATGATTCTGAACCTGGTATTCCGCGGTTCAATTACGTCATCAATGTAGCCAAATCTGGCAGCCTGATATGGATTGGCAAAAGCTTTGCGGTATTCTTCCTCCTTGGTGGCAGCGTATTTTGCACCTTCTTCCTTGTCTTCAAATTCCCTGATTTTGCGTCCTTCCAAAACCTCAATGGCTCCCTTAGGTCCCATTACGGCAATTTCAGCAGATGGCCAGGCATAGTTGATGTCGGCCTTCAATTGCTTCGATCCCATTACGTCGTGGGCCCCGCCGTAAGATTTCCGGAGGGTGATGGTAATTTTTGGAACCGTGGCCTCGCCATATGCGAAAAGCAGTTTTGCGCCATGAATAATGATGCCGCCATACTCCTGTCCACTGCCGGGCAAGAATCCCGGAACATCTACCAGCGTTACAATCGGAACATTAAAAGCATCGCACATTCTGACAAAACGTGCTGCTTTGCGGGATGCATCGATGTCGAGCACACCGGCAAGGAAGTTGGGCTGGTTGGCCACAATACCCACCGGCTGTCCGTTGAATTTGGCATATCCCACCACAATGTTTTTGGCAAAGTGACGGTGAAATTCCAGGAATTCCTTATCATCTACAATTGAGTAAATAATATCCTTTACATCGTAGGGTGTATTTGGGCTATCCGGGATAAGTTCGTTCAGCTCATTTTCCTTGCGGTCAATCGGGTCATGGCAATCTGATATGGGCGGATCTTCCAGGTTGTTTTGTGGCAGATATTCCATCAGTTTCCTGATGAGCATGATGCCTTCATCCTCGTCATCGGCCCTGAAATGCGCAACACCTGATTTGGTGGCATGAACAGTGGCGCCACCAAGATCTTCCTCAGAGATGGATTCACCGGTAACAGTTTTGGTAACTTTTGGTCCGGTTACAAACATATTGCTGGTTTTGTCGCTCATGATGATCACATCGGTAAGGGCAGGAGAATAAACGGCACCACCCGCGCATGGCCCAAAAACGGCTGAAATCTGTGGAATAACGCCTGAAGCCATGATGTTGCGCTCGAAGATTTCGGCATAGCCGGCAAGACTTTTCACTCCTTCCTGGATACGCGCACCACCCGAGTCGTTGATGCCGATTAGCGGAGCTCCTACTTTCATGGCCTGATCCATGATTTTGCAAATCTTCTGTGCAAAAGTTTCCGAAAGTGAACCGCCGAATACTGTGAAATCCTGTGAGAAAACGTAAACAATGCGCCCGTCGATGGTGCCATGGCCTGTGATCACACCGTCTGACAGGTACACCTTTTCCTCCATACCGAAATCGTGGCTGCGGTGGGTCACAAACATGTCGTATTCTTCAAAGCTGCCTTCGTCGAGCAACATTTCCAGGCGTTCCCTGGCTGTGTATTTGCCCTTGTTGTGTTGTGCTTCTATGCGTTTTTGCCCACCACCTTCGCGGGCCTTAACCCTCAGATCGATGAGCTGCTGTAATTTATTCTGATTATTCACAATGGATGGTTTTGGATTTTAAAAAAATTTTGGTGATTTTTTGTTGAAGTGCATGGGTTGCGCAAGGCAACTATTTGAAATTTTTTAAAACTGGTTAAAATTTGGTTTGGTGATATTTTTAAGATTCCAGGAAAAAGTGCCGGTTATTTTCCGCAGAATTCAGTAAGAACGCCGTGTGTAGCTTTTGGGTGCAGGAAGCCGATGCTGAGACCTTCAGCTCCTTTTCGGGGGTGCTTGTCGATGAGGCGAATGCCGTTTTCTTCAGCGTTTTTCAGTGCTCCTGCTACATCTTCCATGGCAAATGCCAGGTGGTGTATGCCCTCGCCTTTTTTTTCGATAAATTTCCCGATGGGGCCTACCGGATCAGTAGATTCAAGCAGTTCGATTTTGGTGTCGCCCACTTTAAAAAATGCAGTTTTCACTTTTTGGTCTTTCACCTCTTCGATGGCGTAGCATTCCAGTCCTAAAACTTTTTCGTAGTAAGGGATGCTTTCTTCGAGGCTTTTCACGGCAATTCCAATGTGCTCAATGTGTGTTGGTTTCATATTGAAACTTGATTTACTGTTTATTTATGAACAATGTTAAATTTTTCACAAAAGTACTGCAAATTGAAATCCCGCAATAATTCCCCGGTCAAATTTTCATTGCTGAAAGGTATTGTAAATGAGGGGATAAGAAAGGTGTGAGAATTTGTGAATGGGATTATTGTTTCAGTACTTCACATGATTTCGCATTAGTAACCATTGTGCAATTATGAAACCCATAAACGAAAAAAGCCACCTCAGATTGAAGTGGCTTTTGTGGGAGTTACTGGAGTCGAACCAGTGACCCCCTGCTTGTAAGGCAGGTGCTCTGAACCAACTGAGCTAAACTCCCAATAAGTTTTAGAACGATTTTCCGAAAACGGAGTGCAAATGTACTGCTATATTTTATTTGACCAAGAAAAAATTTGATTTTTTTCTCTTCGATCAATAGAACGCTAATTAAAACCTCATCCTTTATTCCGAAGGTATCGACAGGTCCACATCGGACCCACTTCAAATATTGAGGAGCGTGTTCGCAAGCATAATTCAAATCACAAAGGATTTACCGGCAAAGCTGATGATTGGAAGCTTGTTTTGATAAAAGTTGGGTTAATGCATATTGTGGGCTTGATTAATGAGCAGATAAGTTCGCTTTCCTTTACAAAGTGGAATTATATTGTTAATGATATTCCCAGCAACCATCCTAAACTGAAAATATAACTAAGAAGTTGGTTTTAAAATCAAATCCTAGAGCTAATATTTATAATCCTTCACTTCTTCATCCGATCCTTCCAGCCCCAGGGATAGCACCATCCTGTTGACGAAATTAAAATATGCCACCACCAGTGAAGCATCAAGGATGGCAGGGTCGGAGAAGCCTGCTGTTTTTAAGCCGGCGATGGTTGGGTCAGTATCAAACCCTGCGGGATGGATTGTGAGCTGCCGG
Source organism: Bacteroidales bacterium (assembly GCA_018400545.1). Next base: position 88 of record JAGYLT010000020.1, on the reverse strand, counting down.
GCAAAATGGCATAATGCCAGTTGTTGCTTATTGAGCCCTGCCTGGCGAAAATCATTGATGAGCAAATTGATCTTTTCATCGTCCTTCC
>JAGYLT010000002.1 GCA_018400545.1 Bacteroidales bacterium | reverse complement strand
TTCCGGGCCGTGTATCTTCATCAATGGTTAAATCGATAAACAAATAATTCGGGCTTTCCAGGCGGCTCGAACTTTTTAGTTTAACTCCCGGATAATCAATTTCAGGAACTGTTGAGGCAATATCACTTCCATAAACCATCAGTTGGAGGTTTGGGCAATGGAAGCCGGTCCACCAAAACGGTGGTTCAACACGTTCGGGATTATTTTTTTGTGCAAAGAGCTGAATACTGAAAACAGCTAAAATCAGGACTAAAATGGTTTTGATGTTCATATTTGAAATATTTCTGTTTATCCATACTTGTCTTTGAGTGAATGTTTTAGCAGCCAACTGTAAAGTTCAGGATAGCTGAAACAAAAATCAAAGCCGCTTTCTGCATGCTTAAAAGTTTGCGAACAAAAATATTTCATTTTACATGTTGTTCTACAAATTTGATTCTCACCATTCTAAAATATAAAAAAAATCCCCGGCTGCATTCCACCGTAAAAAGTGAAATTGTTTTAATTACATACATTTCAGACATTTATGATATTCATGTACGTTAACTGCTCCACTAAAATCAAAATTTGTTTTTTGCGGGAAATTTTTTTTTCTGCGAATGATCTGCCAATTGAATAAAAAACTTTTACATTTGTGAAAAAAACTTAAAAAAGTGTTATGATACAGCGATACATCTTTTTAGCCTTATTGTTTCCCGTAGTGCTTTTTGCGCAGCAACAGGACAGTGAAATGCTTCAGGCTATCAAAAACAATCAGATTTTATCGTTTGGCGGGTGCGACCTGATTAAGGTCAGCGACACCTCTTACCTGGCCGGTGTTGCCGCAGTTGAGGTGGGTAAAAAAAGAATATCCAATCTGATACGGGTTGGCAAAATCAAAGCCGAACGGGAAATTACCACTTTCATTAACGGATCTACGATAACCTCCAGCACCAAATCCTATTTCAAAGAGGATCTGGTCACGGTTAATGATTCATCATGGGTAAATACAGTTGACACTTTTGTAGAAAAAATCAGGGAAGATTCGGAGGGCTTTGTGCAATCCATGCGGCCTGCCGGGTTCTGGTATTCCGAAGACCGTTCATTGTTCTTTTATGCACTTTACAAAAAAGTACAACTTTAATACTTCGGGTGGTATTTTCTGCAGCCGTGTAATTTGATTCAGCTTTTTGGAACTATTTAAAATACATATTTATTCATTACAAAAATTGTTGAATATGAAAAAGTTAACTTTATTTCTTGGACTAATTTTGTTTGTATTTGTCCTGAAGGCACAAAACCCGGCAGATATTGCCAAATCAGATGCCGTTCAGGAAACGCAGGATGTGAAAACCGAAATGGTTGAATATCCTGAAGATGTGCTTCGTGAAACCGTAACCGGAATTCTGCAGCGCAAAGGAAAATCTCTGGGTTCTATTAATGGTGATGGTTCTATTTACGTAATTGCAGCAGCAACAACCGCCAGGCCAAGCAATATGCCGGGGTTTGTTAACAGCAGGGATGTGGCCTACAATATTGCCGAACTCACCGCAAAAATGGAACTGTTGCGTATGGCAGGTGAGCAAATCACATCAGGGCGCGGATTTACCATGTTAGAGGACATCATTGAAGGTGAAGACCCGGATGCCAGCCAAAAAGCATCAATGCTTGAAAAGGCTGCCAAAGTGGTGGATAAATCGCTTGACAATGCGCTGGAGTATCTCGGTGTTTCCAAAGAGGAGATTGATAAAATGAATGCTGATCAAAAACAGGTGGTGTATGAACAGGAATTCAACCAGACTGTAAAATCTTTGGTTGCCGGTATGGTAAAAGGTTGCGCAACCATTATGATTGCTGAAGGCGATGCCGGTAACGATGATTATCAGATTGCCGTTTGCATGAAATATTCACCCGAATATCAGTCACTTGCATCTATCATCAAAAACAATTCGGAATATCAAATACCTGTGACCAAAGTGAAAAACAGCCTGGATAAAGTGAAGCGTATGCCGGAAACGGATTTGGTTGGGAAAATGGGATCGCAGGTTACTTTTAACAGCGATGGCGAAATGGTTGTTTTTGGTTACGGCCAACAGGAAGTGCGCACAACATCTTCAAGGCAGTCGGCTGCATTTTCGCGCGCATACAGCCAGGCCAGGTTAAAAGCTGTGAATAACATCAAAAATTTCGTTGCTGAAGATTTGGTAGCAAATGAGTCGCTTACCAATGTTGAAAAGCTCAAAGAATATGATGATGGTGATCAGGCATATTTCAGCCGGCAAAAATGGGAACAGGCTGTGGAATCCAAGGAGAGCACGCTCAATCTTGCCACTTTTGAAGTAAGGCAATGGAAAGCCAGGCATCCCATTTCAGGTCATGATATTGCAGGATTTGTTGTGGCATGGTCACCTTCCAATGCCGAACAGGCCGATGCACTGAAAAATGAATTCCTGGATTCGGAAAAGGCCAAAGACTCACTTAAAAAAGCAGGTATTCGCAAGCAGACCAAGAAGAGCAAAACCATTGTAACGGGCGAGGAGGATGACTTTTAGGCTCGGACTAACATGTATTTTTTATCTTTTTCCAATCTGGTTGTCTGCACAATTGCACTACAGCAACAGTGAGGCTTCATTCCTTGTAGCTGAAAAGGCTGGAGAGTACCAGGTTGAATGCACACTTAAACGGGATGTGAAAGGCAGTCGTCACCTTAAACGGGTGCAAAACCGGTTGCGTTTGCGGGCTGTTGATCTGGTGGGAAGTTATATTGTTTTTAAAAACCTTGATTTTGATTATCCCGATAAGGATCAGCTATTTGGTGCTTTTATCGATTACACCAACCTTTCTTTTCAGGCTCAGGTAGATGACTTTTCCCACGGCCAGTGGGATTTTTGTGATGGTGCACGCTGCATAACATTCAACTGCTCAACTACCGATTTTATTATCGGGGAGCAGCAAATGCCTGAGGAGATCGATTTCACCCGGATTTTAATGTACGATTTCAGAAAAAACAAAACCCTTTACGGGGCATGTAACATCGTATCTGCCGGACTAACCGGCCCGGATGAAATGCTGGATCTTGAGATGGTTTTTCTTAGTGGCAATGCCCAAATCGATGCCTCCACCAGTAAGTTACAAAACCTGAATCCCGGCAGTCGCCTGGAGAATTCCCTCTTTGATTATGATAGTTTGATGCAGCGGGAAGTAAATTCAGCTTTGGAAAACGCGGGCGTAAGCTGCCCCTTTGGTGAAATGATAAGGGCAAAAATCCTTTTCACAAGTGCTGATGTATCTGTGAAAGACAGCATTTTTGAAACGTATTTGGAGAACCTTGCAAATTGCGATAATCAATGGTGTCAGGTTCAATTGTTTGCTACCGAAAACAGAGATATGTCCGGATTTTTTGGTTTTGAAGAAGCCACTGTTTTCGAAGTGATTGGCGCTTACCCGGGGGCTCTTGATGTGTTTGGAATGCGCATCGGTTATGCAGGCGAAAAATATAGCGCTGCACTTGAAGCATTTTCACATGAGGACTTTGAAACAGCTCTTGAGAAACTTCGGGACGAAATCAATTTTTCAGGTATATCGCCTGAGGCATTGAATTTAACGGGTGCCTGTTATCGCGTTCAGGAGCAACCCGAAAAAGCATTGCCCTTTCTTTTGCTCTCCTGTTATCTCAACCGCGAAACAACCTATCTTGCAGGAAATTTATGCCTTTGTCTTGATGCGTTGAATTACAGCGGGATTGAGCAACTGGCAGCATATTACCTGAATGCTCCGAATATTGACAAATGGAGCAAAAACCAAATATCAAATCTTATAAATCAATAATTTATGAAAAGAATTTTACTTGCATTTTTAACCGTTATTTTCTGTTATCCCGTTGTATTTGCTCAGGACGATGCAGATATGATCATACTTGAACCGCTCGACGGTGAAAAAAAGATAATTGCCGACGGATATGGCCCAACCCCTGAAGAGGCGCTTCAAAATGCGCTTCAAAATGCCGTGGAACAGGCTGCCGGTGTTTATGTTAGCAGCATCACCGAAATTGAAAATGATGAAATTGTGAAGGATGAAGTGCTATCTCTGAGTCGTGGGTTTATCAAGGAGCACCGCAAACTTTCCGAGAGTAAATTTGAGGATGATTACAAAGTGGTAGCCGCAGCCATTATTGTTGAAAAGCAAATGATTGAAAGGCTTGAAGCCAGCGGGCTCAAAGTTGATTACAACGCTGGTGGATTGGTAAGTAAACTCAAGGAATGGGACAATATGAAAGTGGATGAGCACAAGATGGCCCAGGCCCTTTTCAATGTTCACGAATTGAAAAATTACGGGATTATCTGGGATTACAATATCCATGTGGAGGAACCAGCACGGAAAGGAAACACATACACGTTTACAGGTACGGTGTCTGCCAAAACCAACCCCAACTATACCATTGAATTTTTCAATCTGAAAAACATTCTTTCTGAACTTGCTTTGGAAACTGAGGAGTTGCGATACCAGTTGCCTGTGAGCCACCTTGTGCGTCAAAACAGCGAGAAGTCCATTCCATACGACAGGTATGCTTTTAAAGTGTATAAACGAAATAAGGATGGCAGCATCAAACGAAATAGAAAAGGTGAAGTAAAGGAAGCCACCCGTTTTGTGGACTTGATCGTTCCCATCGTTGAACCAAAAATGGTTAACAAGCGAACCGCCTATGGAAACCGGAGGAGCGTGCCGTTTAAGTTTTATGGAATTAATGAAATGACGGGGCTGATGGGGCTGACATTCAAACAATATGAAAAGCCATTGACCCAGCAGGATAAAAATCGTGTGAATGAATCATGGCTCAACAAATACAATGTTGTGTTCGATTTCTTTACCAGGGATTTTTCACCGTATGTGCTCGTATTATCGGAGGGAGAGAATTTATTGACCAATAGCAAAGTGGTTACTTTCTACAAATTTATGAACCCCAAAACAATCGAAGTGATTCAGGATTACATTACGTTTCTTTTTGAATCGGCACATTGCAGGGTAGTATTCGAAACCGGAGATAGCAACCCTGATTTCGATTTTATTCCTGATGCCTTTTACGCGCAGTATGCTCCCATCGACCCGGAAGTTTGGAGTGATAATGCGAAATCAGCCTACCGCGGCATGATATTCAATAAAATACCTGCACTTGGTTTCTCTTTTAGTATCGAAAAGGATTTTACCGAAGAAGAGTTTAATCAGATTTCAAAAGTTCGTGTTGAGCCATTTAAAGGCGATCAGTGGATGAAATAACCCCGGTAAACCCGGCACGGGATTGTTTTTTTTAGGTTAGCTTTTCATTTCAAAAGTTTTACCTTTGCGCCAATTTTTCAAACCCGACTCAAATGGCTCAAAATCAGGATAAATTCGCCGGCGAGGGCTTAACCTACGATGACGTACTTTTACTTCCCGCCTACAGTAAGGTAATGCCACGTGACGTTGACCTTTCCACCAGGTTTACTTCAGGGATTACCATGAAGATCCCCATTGTATCCGCTGCAATGGATACCGTTACCGAACACAAACTGGCCATTGCCATTGCCCAGGAGGGCGGCATTGGTGTGTTGCACAAAAATATGAGCATTGATAAGCAGGCCAATGAGGTGAGGCGCGTAAAACGTGCCGAGAACGGGATGATCCTGGAACCGGTAACACTTGATAAAACCGCCAAAGTTGCTGATGCGCTGGCCATGATGAAAGAATTCAGTATAGGCGGGATTCCGGTAGTGACCAAAAGCAACAAACTCGTAGGTATTGTTACCAATCGCGACCTGCGCTTCGAGCGGAATCTGGAAAGGCCTGTGGATGAGGTGATGACCAAGGAGAACCTGATCACAACCACTGAGTTTACCGATTTTGAGCGTGCTGCGGATATTCTTCAGGAACATAAAATTGAAAAGCTTCCGGTTGTTGACAAAGATTTTAAACTGGTAGGCCTGATCACTTACAAAGACATCATTAAAATTAAAGCCCGCCCCAATGCCTGCAAGGATGAGCGTGGCCGGCTACGTGTGGCTGCTGCGGTTAGCGTTGGTGCCGATTTTATGGACCGGGTGGATGAACTGGTAAAGTACCAGGTGGATGCCGTGGTGATCGATACGGCGCACGGACATTCTCAGGGTGTTTTGCGCACCACCGAAGCCATTCGTAAAAAATATCCCGACCTTCAACTTGTGGTCGGAAATATTGGAACCGAAGAGGCTGCCAAAGCGCTGGTGAAAATTGGTGCCAATGCAGTTAAAGTAGGTATCGGGCCGGGATCGATTTGTACAACCCGGATTATCGCCGGCATCGGCATTCCGCAGTTGACCGCAGTTTACAAAGTGTCGAACGCCATCCGAAACAGCGGTGTGCCCGTTATTGCAGATGGAGGCATTCGATACACCGGTGATATTGCCAAGGCTATTGCCGCCGGCGCTGACTCAATCATGGCCGGATCGTTGTTTGCTGGCGTTGACGAATCGCCCGGCGACACCATTATTTACGAAGGCCGCAAATACAAAACATACCGGGGCATGGGCTCCATCGAAGCCATGCAGATGGGGTCGAAAGACCGCTATTTCCAGGATATGGAGGAGGACATTCAAAAACTGGTGCCCGAAGGCATTGTGGGACGCGTACCTTACAAAGGGGCTTTGTCGGAAGTGGTCCACCAAATGGTGGGCGGCCTGCGCGCGGGAATGGGCTATACCGGCTCGGCCAGCATTGCCGATCTGCAAAATGCCCGGTTTATAAAAGTGAGTCCGGCAGGTATTGCCGAAAGCCATCCGCACGACATAACCATTACACGTGAAGCGCCCAATTACAGCAAATTTTAACCATTGTAAATATTTCCCGATAAAATAATTTATGGGATTTATCGTATCTGATAACATTCTGATTGAAAGTAAAAGGCAAAATTTTAAAACAAAGAAAGTAATATGGCAAATTTTTCCATGATTAAAAACCGTCCCGGAAGCTTGATAGCAGCTATTGTGCTGGGTTTTTCATTAATCTCACTTAACCTCTCAGCCCAACGGGGCAATGATAAAGTGCTATTGGAAATTGGTGATGAAAAAGTGACTACCGAAGAGTTTCTCTCGGTTTATCAGAAAAATAATGTGGAAGGCGAGGTACTCGACAAAAAATCTGTGGAAGAGTACCTGGATCTGTTCATCAATTTTAAGCTTAAGGTGAAAGAGGCGGAAGCGCGTGGTTTGGATACCAACCGCTCGTTCATCAATGAGCTGAAAGGTTACCGCGATCAACTGGCAAAGCCCTATTTTGTTGATGAAGAGGTGAATGCACAACTATTGCAGGATGCTTACGAACGCAAGAAACTTGACCTTCGTGTAAGCCACATTCTGATTCGTGTTGACAAGTATGCCAGCCCTCAGGATACCCTGGAAGCTTATAACAAAACCCTGGAAATCAGGAAGCGGATTGTTGAAGATGGCGAAGATTTTAATGCAGTTGCCGAAGATGTTTCGGAAGACCCGTCGGCGAGAGACATGCCTGCACGCGGATTTCAGCCGGCCAGAAAAGGTAACCGCGGCGACATTGGATATTTCACGGTGTTTGATATGGTGCTGCCATTCGAGGATGCCTCGTATGCCCTCGAAGAAGAAGAAATTTCCATGCCTGTCAGGACTGAATTCGGCTATCACCTTATTAAAGTCCAAAGCAAACAGCCGGCCCTCGGAAAAGTGCAGGTGGCACACATTTTCCTGAAAATGCCGCAGGACGCAACCGCAGAAGATTCAGCCAACCTCGAAATAAGAATCGACTCCATATATGATGCGCTGAATGCCGGTGCAAACTGGAACGAATTGGTGCAAACCAAATCTGATGATAAAAGCTCGGCAAACAACGGTGGCAAACTGCCCTGGTTCGGATCAAACCGCATGGTGCCCAATTTTATAAACGGCATCCGCTCCATCCCCGATACAGGCATGATTTCCAGGCCGATACTCACTTCTTACGGCTGGCACATCATTAAACTCATCGATACCAAGCCAATCAAATCGTTCGATGAGGAAAAAGCCGACCTCAAACAAAGCCTTTCGAAAGATCAGCGCTCCGATGAAAGTAAAAAGTCGATTATCAGAAAAATAAAACAGGAAGCCGACTATACAAAAATGGACGATGCCGTGAAGGATTTTTATGCTGTGATTGATTCATCAGTTTATAAAAGAAAATGGAAGGCCTCAATGGCAAAGGGTCTCGACAAAACCATTTTTACCCTTGGCGATGAAAAATATAACCAGCAGGAATTTGCTGAATTTATCGAAAAGCATCAGTCCATCAACACCAAAGAAACCATCGCAAGCTTTGTGGATAAAACCTATAACAAATGGGTGGATGATAAAGTGATTGAATTTGAAGATGCACGCCTTGAGGAAAAATATCCTGAATTTAAAGCCCTTGTAAAGGAATACCGCGATGGCATACTGTTGTTTGAACTCACCGACCAGATGGTTTGGTCAAAGGCCATCAGAGATACCACCGGGCTGAAAGAATTTTACGAGGCCAACAAGGATAAATACATGTGGGACAATCGGATTGAAGCTACCATGGTTTCTTCCTCCGTTCCCGAAGATGCGGAAAAAGCCCGCGACCTGATTGAAAATGGCATGGAGCCCGATCAGTTGTCCACAGTATTGGTTAACGATAATACACTGGATGTAAAAGTGAAGCAAAAGAAATTCGCCAAAGGGGAAAATGAATTTGTGGATAAAATCAACTGGGAAAAAGGAATCTCATCGGTTGTTTACGATGACAACGGAGATGCCGCATTTTTCATCATTCATGAATTGGTTGACCCCGAGCCAAAAACGCTATCCGAAGCACGCGGGCTTATTACTGCCGATTATCAAAACTACCTCGAAAAGGAATGGATAAAAGAATTAAGGGGAAAATATACAGTAAAGGTACATGAAGACGTTTTATCGGAGTTAAAATAGCCGGACATTGATTTGAAGATAAAAAATATTTCAGTTTTATTTTTGGTACTCATCATATCAGCATGCAACAAAGCCACTTTCAGCGATTCTGATCGTGTAATTGCCAGGGCTTATGATGAGTATCTTTATTTATCCGATATCGAAAGAATTGTCCCTCCCGGTTCCAGCCCATCCGACAGCCTGCTCCTGGTTCAAAATTACCTGAACAACTGGGTAAAAAATCAGATTTTACTTTCACAGGCTGAAAAAAATTTAACCAACGAACAGAAAGATTTTTCCCGACAGCTTGAAGATTACCGAAACTCTCTGATTATTTTTGAATACGAATCGGAGTTGATCAGGCAAAAACTCGATACGGTTGTGAGTCAGGATGAGATTGAGGATTACTACAACCGGAATTCCGGCAATTTCAAACTCAACGAAAATATTGTAAGGACAATTTTTGCGAAAGTTAAGCAGGACTCGCCATACAGAAATGTGATCAGGGAACTGGTTAAATCAGAAAAGGAAATTGATCGCGATTCACTGGAATTTTACTGTATTCGTTATGCAGAAGATTTTGGACTGATCGACAGAAGCTGGATCACTTTTGATGATTTGCTCGAAAAAGTACCTTTGCAGGTAAACAACGCCGAGGTTTTTCTAACCAACAACCGGTTTGTGGAACATCGTGAAGTTAACACCTGGTATTATGTCCACATCCTTGATTATGGACTGAGGGGGGAGGTTTCACCACTTTCCGTTGAAGAAAAAAACATCAGGTCGATTATACTGAACAAACGAAAAAAACAGTTGATCAGCAAGATGCATCAGGATGTTTACGATCAGGCAATATCAGAAAGTAATGTAGAAATCTATTAAACCATTAATTGCCCCCATGAAGTTTTTAAAAAATATATTGATTTTAATTTTTTCGCTGGCTGCGATTTCCGGAGCTGAAGCCCGGATGCAATCCGACACCGTTATTATTGATGAGGTGGTTGCTGTGGTTGGTAAGAATTTCGTGCTTCGTTCCGACATCGAAAACCAGTACATCCAGATGCGGATGCAGGGTGGCATCAAGGGCACCGAATCGAAGGTGAAATGCCAGATTCTTGAAAACCTGCTCTTCGAAAAACTGATGCTTCACAAAGCCGAAATCGACAGTATTGAAGTTACTCCCGATCAGGTAAGCTCGGAGCTGGACCGCCGCATGCGCTATTTTATTCAGCAATTCGGGTCACAGGAAAAGCTGGAAGAATATTACGGTAAATCCATCCTGGAATTTAAAGACGAGCTTCGCGGTGTGGTTGCCGATCAGCTTTTGGGAAACCAGGTTCAGGAAGAAATAACCCTGAACACCCAGGTTACGCCTTCCGAGGTGAGGAAGTTTTTCAAAGACATGCCCAAAGACAGCATTCCGCTGATCAGTTCGGTAGTTGAAGTTGCACAGATTGTTAAGAAGCCGCCCATTACCTATGAAGAAAAGTTTGATGTGAAAGAACGCCTGCGGAAATTGCGCGAACGTGTGCTGAACGGCGAAAGTTTTGAGGCACTTGCCAGGCTGTATTCCGAAGACCCCGGTTCTGCAAAGCAGGGCGGTGATATCGGGTTGCATGGCCGGGGCGAACTTTATCCTGAATTTGAAGCTGTGGCATTCAAACTCGAGCCGGGTGAGGTTTCCGGAATTGTGGAAACGGAAGCCGGATTTCATATCATCCAGGGCATCCAGTTGCGTGGAGAATTTGTGCGGGTGCGCCATATTTTAATCCGGCCAAAAGTATCCCCCGTGGAAATGGCAAAAGCCAGAAACTTTCTCGACAGCATTGCCGGATTGATCCGGAATGATTCGGTGAGTTTTGAAGATGCCGTCAGAAAATATTCAACCGATCCATCCAAAAACAACGGCGGGATTCTGATCAACCCAATGACGGGAGCTGCACAATGGCCGGTGGATCAACTCGACCCAAAGGTGTTTTTTGTGATCGACAAAATGGAGGTTGGAGAGTTGTCAACACCCGTGTTGATGCAGGATGAAAGCGGGGAGGAGGCTTACCGGCTGCTCTACCTCAAGCGGCGCACCAAGCCCCACCGGGCTAATCTCGATGAGGATTACAACCAGATTCAGGAATGGGCCCTCCAAATGAAAAAGCAGGAAACCCTTGTGGAATGGATCAGCAAAAATGCCAAAAAAGCCTACATAAAAATTAACGGAGAATTCTCCGGGTGCGACTTTGAACAGAAATGGAACTAATTCCTTTTAACCATCAATTAAACAGTAAAATCGAAAATTAAGCAGATTATGGAAAAGTTTAAATCGGATGTTGAAGCGATTGATGCCTTTGGTGAAAAGGTGAAGACGATGCGCGATGAGTTGGCCAAAATTATTGTGGGGCAGGATGAGGTGATCAAAAATGTGATTATCTCCATATTTTCGAAAGGACACGTGCTGCTTGTGGGTGTGCCCGGTCTGGCCAAAACCCTGTTGGTGAATACAATTTCGCGCGTGCTGGGATTGAGCTACAGCCGGATTCAGTTTACGCCGGATTTGATGCCTTCCGACATTATCGGTACCGAAATTCTCGACCAGACCAGGAATTTTAAATTCAACAAAGGGCCGGTTTTTGCCAATATCATCCTTGCGGATGAGATCAACCGTACCCCGCCCAAAACCCAGTCGGCGCTGCTGGAGGCCATGCAGGAAAAAGCCATCACCGTTGCCGGGAAGGCTTACCGGCTTGATGAACCATTTTTTGTGCTGGCCACCCAAAATCCCATTGAGCAGGAAGGTACCTACCCGCTTCCCGAGGCCCAGTTAGACAGATTTATGTTTAACATCTGGCTGGATTATCCCTCGTTTGAGGAAGAGGTGAATGTGGTAAAAACAACCACAACTACCTATGAGGGAGATCCCAAAGAGGTGTTGAGCGCAGAGGAAATTATCTTTTTCCAGAATTTGATCCGTAAAATACCGGTGCCCGACAATGTTTACGAATACGCGGTGAAACTGGCTACAAAAACGCGTGCCAACCGCAAAGATTCGCACCCATGGGCCAACGAGTATCTCACCTGGGGTGCCGGCCCGCGAGCTTCGCAATACCTCATCGTTGGTGCCAAATGCCATGCAGCCATCAATGGTAAATATTCTCCCGACATCGAGGATATTCGTTATGTGGCCACTTCTATACTTCGCCACCGCATCGTTAGAAACTACAAAGCCGAGGCGGAAGGAATCTCCATCGAAGACATCATTAATAAACTGCTTCAGGATAACTGATAGAATTATGATATGGATTTAACCCGCCGGAAAAAATGAAAAACAAAATTTACATCACCCTTGCCGTTGCCCTGGCCCTGATTCTGGTAACCTGGTATTTTGCAGGCGACGATGGCCGGGATGTACAATCTATCAAAGTGCCCGTAAGTTACGGGCTTTTTGAAGTGAATGTGGTAACCACCGGAGAACTTGAGGCCAAAAACTCTGAAAACATTTTTGGGCCCGACAACCTGCGCTCCATCCAGATTTGGGGAGATATCAAGATCAACAGGTTGATTCCTGAAGGAACCATCGTTGATTCCGGTGAATTTGTGGCTTCCCTGGACAAAACCGAGGTAGAAAGCAAATTGAAGGACCTGGAAACCGAGTTGGAAAAGCTGGAATCGCAGTACACCAAAACCATGCTCGATACTTCCCTGAACCTGCGAAGCACGCGCGATGAACTGGTGAACCTGAAGTTCGCCATGGAAGAAGCACAAATTGCCGTGGACCAGTCGAAATTTGAACCGCCGGCTACCCAGCGTCAGGCAAAGATTACCAGGGAAAAATCAGAACGTGCATACAATCAGGCTGTTGAAAATTACGATCTGAAGTACGAAAAGGCCAAGGCCGAGATGCAGGAAGTTTCGGCAACCCTTGAGCAGGCCCGGAGAAAGAAACAACGCATGCTTGATATTCTCGGAACGTTTACGGTTTTTGCTCCCAAGCCGGGTATGATTATCTACAAGCGCGACTGGCGGGGCCGAAAAACGGAAACAGGATCATCCATCAGTCCGTGGGATAATGTGGTGGCGCAATTGCCTGATTTGACAAACATGATCTCCAAAACGTATGTGAATGAAATTGATATCTCAAAAGTAAGAGCCGGGCAGTTTGTAAATATCAGTATTGATGCCTTTCCTGATCGCAGCTATACCGGGGTTGTGGATGAGGTTGCCAATATCGGGCAGCAAAATCAGGGTTCGGATGCCAAAGTGTTTGAGGTGGTGATTGCAGTTAATGAATCCGACTCCATTATGCGTCCTTCCATGACCACCAAAAACGAAATTATTACGGCAGCCTACGACAGCGTGTTATACATTCCGCTGGAAGCCATCCACAACAACGATACCCTCACCTACGTGTTTACAGATCGTGGAATGCGAACCATTAAAAAAGAAGTGCTTGTTGGTCCGAGCAACGAAAACGAAATCATCATCGAGAAAGGTCTTTCGGAAGGAGAAGAAGTTTACCTGACTGTTCCTGATAACGAGGACGACCTTACCATCTACACCATCGACGAATAAACCGAAATCATCCATTTTGAAACGTCATATACATAACCTCAATTCGGCCATCGAAGCCGTGTTCGCCAACAAATTCAGGTCGGTGCTAACGGCCCTTGGGATTATTTTTGGCGTGGCAGCGGTTATTGCCATGATGGCCATCGGAAAAGGAGCGCAGCAGGAAATCCTGGAACAGATAAAAATGGTGGGTGTAAACAACATCGTGATAACTCCCATCCTTCCCGATCGTGAAGACGAGACTTCTACCGATGAGGAGGGCTCTGAAAGTTCGGGCAGCGATGCCGGCGGAAAAAATTTCTCCCCGGGCCTCACGCTGGCCGATGCCGAAAGTTTTAAGGAAATCATACCCGGAGTGGCTTTGGTGAGCCCTGAGGTGGTGTATAAAGTACCGGTTGTAAAATCCGGAACCCGGCGAACAGCCAAGTTTTCAGGCGTTACACCTGCCTTTTTTGAGGTGTTCAACATCGAGTTGCTCAAAGGGGATATGTTTAACGAATTTCAGCTCGAGAATGGCCAGCCGGTTTGCATCATCGGGCCGGAAATCAGGGCCAGGTTTTTTAAGCAGGAAAATCCAATTGGCAAAAGAATTAAATGCGGTGACATCTGGCTCGAAGTGATCGGTGTGCTGAAAAGCCGGATTGTTGACGAATCGGCAAGTGAAAATCTGGGTGTGAGCGAATTCAACAATACGGTGTTTGTGCCCATCAAAACCATTTTGCTGCGCTATAAAGACCGCTCACTAATCACCAATGCCGACCTTAGAAGAAGAAATAATGATAATGTCCAGCAGAAAAACATCAATCAACTGGATAAAATTATCATTCAACTTGAGGAGAGTGAAAAGCTTGTGCAAACAGCAGGCATTGTAAAGCGAATGCTTATCAGACGGCATGCCGACCAGGAGGATTTTGAGATAAAGATTCCCGAATTATTGCTCAAACAGCAGCAGCGCACGAAAGATATTTTTAACATTGTATTGGGTGCCATTGCCAGTATTTCGCTGATTGTGGGCGGAATTGGAATCATGAATATTATGCTGGCCTCGGTGATGGAACGTATTCGTGAGATTGGGGTGCGCATGGCCATGGGTGCCCGAAGGTCCGATATCATTTTTCAGTTTGTGGCTGAGGCTACCCTCATTAGTATTTCCGGAGGATTTATCGGGGTGATACTTGGTGTAATCCTGGCTAAGGTAATTATGGAGGTTACAGATATTTTAACCATTGTTTCATTTGTGTCTATCCTGATATCTTTTGGCGTATCGGCAACGGTGGGAATTGTCTTTGGGCTGATGCCGGCACGCAGGGCAGCACACCAGGATCCGGTGACCTCGCTCAGGCATGATTGATTTTTTTCTCAAATTTAAATGACTCACAAATAAAACCTTGAATAGAAAAGAAGCTGAAATAAGGTTAAAAAATACTTTTGGTTTCGATCGTTTTTTTGATAAACAGTGGGAAACCATTGATTTATTATTTCAGGGGAAAAGGGTTTTATTAATCGAAAAAACAGGCTTCGGAAAATCGCTTTGTTTCCAGTTTCCTGCCACACAATTTCAAGGACTCACCGTTGTTTTTTCTCCACTAATTGCTTTGATGAGAGACCAGGTAAAGGCTTTAAACCAAAAAGGTATTGAGGCCCGCTTCATCAATTCGGAACAAAGCAAGGAAGAAAACACTCAAACCATTGAGGATGCCGTAAACGGAAAACTCAAAATTCTCTATATAGCTCCCGAACGGCAGGAAAACCAGGAGTGGATTGAGGCTACCCGCAAAATGAATCTGGCAATGGTGGTTATTGACGAAGCGCACACAATTTCGGTGTGGGGACACGATTTCAGGCCTGCTTTCAGAAGGATTATAAACCTTGTGAAATTATTGCCAAATCATTTGCCGGTATTGGCCACAACAGCAACGGCAACCAAACGTGTGCAGCAAGATATCGAAGAACAAATATCGGGAAACATCAAAACCATTCGCGGAAAACTGATCCGGGAAAATTTCAGATTGTTCGTGATAAAAGTAGCCTCAGAAGATGAAAAATTGCTGTGGTTGGCAGAGCATTTGGCCCGGCTAAAAGGAAACGGAATAATATATACCGGAACAAGGGTAAATACAGAAATATATTCGCGCTGGTTTAGGTTTTTGGGCATTAACACAATAGAATACAATGCCGGGCTTGATGCCGAATCGCGTAAGGAAATCGAAAACGGTTTGATGCAAAATAAGTGGAAGGCTGTTATTTCGACAAATGCCCTCGGAATGGGAATTGATAAACCCGACATCCGTTTCATTGTACACACACAAATACCGGCTTCGCCAATACATTATTATCAGGAAATTGGGAGAGCAGGAAGAGACGGCCAACCCAGTTATTTAATTTTGTTTTATAACTCCTCCAACGATAAAAACGGAACAGAAGAAGATTACAAACTTCCAAAAGCATTTATTGATGGAGGCCGCCCGGGGCTGAACCATTATAAAAAAGTTATCAGTGTGCTCAAACAGGAACCATTGGGCGAACAGGAAATTATTAAAGCAATAAATTCTAAATCAAACCAGGTTAGAGTTATTAAAGCCGACCTAATCGAACAGGGAATCATCAGGGAGGTTTTGTACGGAAAATGTAAAAAATACGAATATCAGTTTAATGCCCCCGACCTCAACACAAAAAGCTTTGATGAACTTAGAAATCAAAAATTAAAGGAACTTCATTCGATGATTGCTTATGTTAATCTCAAAAGTTCAAGAATGAAATTTTTGTGCGATTATTTGGGCGATGATTCCCCATATGATGATAAAAATTGTGACAATACAAATCTGCAAACGCTTGCCTTAAATATTGGTGATAAAGCAAAAAAACAATTATCAAATTTTAGGCAAAGCTATTTCCCCACACTTCACACCGCTCCAAAAACAACAACGCAGACTGAAGAACACAAGTATTACCTTACATTGGATGATGATAATAAAATCCTGATCGGAGAGGAAGGTGGAAAAGCAATTTGTTATGATAATATTGAAATCCTGAAAGAAAAAATCAGGAAACTGCCTGAAGAAAAACAAGAGCATTTTTTCATTTTATTGGATCATCATTTATCAAAATCAAAAATTGTAAATGGTGTAGCATCAAGTTATTACGGGGTTTCGAATGTCGGGCAGGCAATTCACCGAAGCAAATACGAAAATGGCGGAGACTTCCCTGATTTTTTGCTCAAACTATGCCTTAAGGCTTTCAGGAAAAAATTTGGAGATGAAAAATTTGATCTGATGGTATATGTTCCACCAACTGAATCAGGCGACCTGGTTAAAAATTTTGCTTTGAAGTTATCAAAGGTTCTTAGAATTCCAATATCCCATAAGTTGATAAAAACCGAAAAATCGCAGGCTCAAAAAATTTTTAAAAATGCATATTTGAAAAAAGAAAATGTGGAAAACAAATTTACCTACACGCATCCCGGCGAACTAACCGGAAAATCGGTATTACTTTTCGATGATATTTTTGATAGTGGTGCTACCATGAAAGAAATTGGCAATGTTTTAACTAAATTTGGAGTTTTAAAAATAGCACCACTGGTAATAGCAAGAACCGTTGGTGGAGATATTTAACCGATTGAAATATGAATAAAGAATTAACATACTGGCTGGCTTTGGCACACGTTCCAAAAATTAAAACCAAAAAGAAAAATGAGATCATTGTCCGGCTGTTTGAACAAAACAAATCAATTGTTGACTTTTTTGAATTGGATCATTCAGCCTGGCAAAACGATTATGATTTGAATCCAAATGAAGCAAGCCATTTCGAAGAGGCCAAAAATGAACTCTCAAATTACGCATTCTTAATTGAGGACCTGTTAAACCAGGGTTACAACATTCTGCCTATTACTTCCAAAGATTACTCACCAACTTTAAAAAAGAACCTGGGCCGCACTTATGCCCCGCCTCTGATATACGCAAAAGGTAATTTGCAAATAATGAAAGAAAAATCTATTGCCATTGTTGGATCACGCAATGCAAATGATATTTCGTTGAATTTCACCGATCATGTTGCAAAAAAAGCATCAAAAGATTATAAAGTTATTGTTAGCGGTTTTGCCAAAGGTGTGGATAAACAGGCTCTTGATTCGGCATTGAAATACAAAGGCCAGAGTATAATTGTTCTTCCTCAGGGCATTGCAACCTTCCAATCGGGCTACAAAAAATATTATAAGCAAATTGTTGAAGGCGATGTGTTGGTGGTGAGCACCTACCACCCCAAAGCCCCCTGGAGTGTACAACAGGCCATGGGGCGCAACCCAATTATTTACGGCCTCGCATCAGAAATTTACGTTGCTGAATCGGGCGAAAAAGGTGGCACCTGGTCGGGGGTAATGGACGGTTTGCGAAAAGGAAGGGACATTTACGTTAGAAAATCAAACCCGGTCGAAAAAAACGCAAACAATATTTTGATTTCAAAAGGAGGAAAAGCAGTTAATGATTCAGGAAACCTGCTTGTTTACGAAACGAAAGCAGAGACACCATCGATGATTGAAGAACCTGCGCTGAATGACACCGAAGCAAAGATTATTGAATTATTAACAAAAGGAGTTTACACGGCGAAAAAAATTATAGAAACTTTAAATATAGACTGGAAAACCCAGCAGGTTACACGTTTTTTAAAAGCTCAAAAAGATGTAATAACTGTACAAGGGAAACCGCTAAAATTTGCACATAAAACCAGGACTGTCCCAACTCAAAAAACATTATTCGATTAATAAAAGCTTAGTTCAAAAGATTTACCATGATAAAATATAAAATATTTACAACGCTTCTAATCATAGTATTTTCGGGTGGCCTAGCTGCCCAATCACTTAAACGGCAGCTAACGCTGGATGAGGTTATCCGGATAGCCCAAACACAATCGCCTGATGCGCTGTCGGCCAAAAACCGCTTTCTGAAAGCTTTCTGGGAAATGCGTACTTCCAGGGCCGAGCTCCTTCCCGAATTGCGCCTGAATGCCACCATCCCAAACTTCACCCGGTCCATCATCAGCGTTACCCAGCCTGATGGCTCCGATGCTTTCCGCGAAATTTCACAGGCCAATACTTCTGCAGGCATTTCTTTGCGAAAAAATGTGGGGCTCACCGGAGGAAGCGTTTTTCTGTCTTCTCAGCTTCAACGCATAGATTACCTGGATTCCGATTCCTCAGCATGGCTGAGCTCTCCGCTGATTTTGGGCTATCAGCAAAATATTTTCACTTTCAATCCATACAAATGGTCCAAAAAAATCGATCCAATAAGATACAACGAGGCCAAACAGCAATATCTCGAAGATGTTGAACAGGTTGCCATCACAGCTACCAATTATTTTTTCAGTCTGCTGGTTTCGCAGATACGGCAAAAAATCGAAGAGCAAAATGAAGCCAATTACGACACCCTGTATAAAATTGGTGTGGGGCGTTTTAACCTTGGAAAGATTCCGGAGAACGATCTGTTACAACTCGAACTAAGTTTGCTCCAGGCACAGGCAGCCGTTGAAAGCAACCTCATCGAACTGGAGAACCGCATGTTTAAGCTGAAGTCGTACCTGCGCATTAAGGACGAAACGCCCATCGAACTGATTCCACCTGTGGAAGATATTTCTTTTTTTGATGTAAAAATTGATGAAGCGGTAGCCTGGGCAAAGAACAGCAATTCAGCTATGCTGTCATTTGAACGTCGGCTGCTGGAAGCCGACCGCGAAGTGAACCGGGCCAAGACCACCGACCGTTTCAGTGCCAATCTTTTTGCGCAGTATGGTCTGTCGCAAAATGCCGGTGATTTCACCGAAGTTTATGAAAATCCGCAAAATTCGCAGCAGGTTTCACTGGGAGTATCCGTCCCGATTCTCGACTGGGGCCTGGCCAAAGGCCGGATAAAAATTGCCGAATCCGACCGGGAAATCATCCGCACGGCAGTGGAGCAGGAGCGCATCGACTTTGAGCAGGACGTGTATTTGCAGGTGCAAAATTTCCTGATGCAACAACGCCAGTTAGAAATAGCCGCCAAGGCCGATACCGTGGCAAAAAAAGGTTTCGACATCGCCAAACAACGCTATCTCATCGGCAGGATCGACATCATCAACCTGCGGGATGCGCAAAACAGCAACGACCAGTCGCGGATCAATTTTATCCGCAGCCTGCAAACCTACTGGACCAATTATTACCAGTTGCGCCAGCTTACCCTTTATGATTTTAAGGCAGAAAAAGAAATTTCCATCGATTTTGAGAAATTGAGGTAAATGATATTCTACGATATTCGTTGTAATGTGTCGTCTGGCTAAAATAAAATATGAATACGGGTTAAGTTTATAAAGGGCAAGTTTACAGGTTTGGGATTAACTTAATGAATTTAAGCATTTCCTGATCGGACAGATTTTTCATCTCAGATTTATCGAAAATAGTCAAAAGATAAACGGTTTCGTTTTTATAAATCAGGTGCGTGATAACCCTCGCGCCACCAGACTTACCTTTTCCTTTACTTGCAATTGCAAGTCTTATTTTGTAACAATCAAATCCGATAGGTATTCCTCTGGTGGGCTCTTCTTTAAGTGTGTAAATCAATGTTTGAAGTTCCTTTTTCAGAGACGGGTATTTTTTTGTAAGACGTTTGGCCTGCTGTTCAAAAACGGGTATGGTCTTTATTTTATAGTTCATCAAGAAAGTCTTCAGCGTCGCGCGCTAATGCCTTACCATTTTTAATTTTTTTCATTTCTTCAATTGCTTCGGCAAGTTCAGAAAGAAACCGCTTTTTATTCCTTAGGCGTTCCAGTTCCTCAAGTTGTTTTTTAATCTCCTCCCAATCCTTAATTGGTAGTTGAACACCGCTCCTTTGCCCGTGTTTATCAGTAATATAGTGTAAGTTTGATATGCTCATAATAATTAATAAATGATTGTAATTTTACCGCAAATTTAAAAAATAAAACGACTACATTTTACATCAAAAATATTAAACTAATTTTGTCCCTTATTTTAGTTAAAGCAAGTACAAAATAATTTAAATTCAACCGGAAATGGAAAGAGATACCCAGGTTTTTGATATCATAAAACAGGAAAAAGAACGCCAGATGAAAGGCATCGAGCTGATTGCATCAGAAAATTTTGTGAGCAATCAGGTACTCGAAGCCATGGGCTCGGTGATGACCAACAAATATGCTGAAGGTTATCCTGGCAAAAGATATTACGGCGGTTGCGAAATGGTTGACCAGACCGAGCAACTTGCCATCGATCGTGCAAAAGAATTGTTTAATGCCGAATATGCCAACGTGCAGCCACACTCCGGCGCACAGGCCAACATGGCGGTATTTCTCGCCTGCCTGAAACCCGGTGACACTTTTATGGGGCTCGACCTTTCGCATGGCGGCCACCTTTCACACGGATCGCCGGTAAACTCATCAGGGATTCTCTATCGCCAGGTGTCCTATGGCGTTAGTAAAGAAACCGGGCTGATCGATTATGATCAGATGGAAAAGACCGCCCTGGAAGAAAAGCCAAAACTCATCATTGCAGGAGCTTCGGCCTATTCGCGCGACTGGGATTATGAGCGCATGCGGGCCATTGCCGATAAAATTGGTGCATTGCTGATGGCCGACATCGCCCACCCGGCCGGACTGATAGCCAAAGGTGTATTGAACGATCCGTTGCCCCATTGCCACATCGTTACCACAACCACACACAAAACATTGCGTGGCCCGCGCGGCGGCATGATCCTGATGGGCGAAAACTTTGAAAACCCATGGGGACTGACCACCAAAAAAGGAACCGTGAAAAAAATGTCGATGCTGTTGAATTCAGCAGTATTCCCAGGAATTCAGGGCGGCCCGCTGGAACACGTGATTGCTTCAAAAGCTGTGGCTTATGGCGAGGCACTCACCGATGAATTCATGAATTACATTCTCCAGGTGAAGAAAAACGCCAATGTGATGGCCAAAGCATTTGTGGACAGAGGTTACCATGTGATTTCAGGTGGAACCGACAACCACCTGATGCTGATAGACCTGCGGACAAAATTCCCGGATATTACCGGACGCCAGGTGGAAGACACCCTGGTTCAGGCCGACATCACCGTAAATAAAAATATGGTTCCGTTTGATGACCGCAGCCCTTTCCAGACCTCCGGCCTTAGAATCGGTACACCGGCCGTTACCACACGGGGACTGAAAGAAGAGCATATGGAACCCATCGTTGAATTCATCGACCGGGTTATCTCAAATATAGAAAACGAGAAAGTCCTTGGCGAAGTCAGGGCTGAGGTGAACAAGATGATGGGTGCATTCCCGTTATTTGCTGATTAACCTTATTTTTAAAATAAACACAAGCCGCTCTCCTTTTGGATTAGCGGCTTTTTTTATGACATTAATTCCAATTATTGGAAAGTTTCCAAAAATTATATTGTAAATGGATGGGTTGGAACGGTGGATACTTGTAAAGTGCTACAATATAGTTAATTAAAATGATTGGCACGGGTATTGATCAAAGGTGAGAAACATTTAAATTTTAAAACGATGAAATTAAAACAAATTTTTTTAATAGGTTTATTATTCGCAGCAGTATTTTCCGGGTGTCGCAAAATTGAAGACAATCCGGAGCCACAATCCGGTCAAACGATGAAAGACCTGGTAATTCCGGCTGGTTTTGAGTGGGCATCATACGCTGATGTAACCCTTAGTGTGGGTGTAGAAACATCACAATCCACCCAGGCAGTTTCCAGGATTACGGTGTTCAAAGGTGATCCCGCAAATGGTGGCATGCAGTTGGTATCCGGAAGTGTTTCGCCTGACAACCGTTTTACCACAACCCTGCGGATTCCGGCCTACCTGGAATCCGTTTACCTCCAGTGTGAATTTCCTTTTGGAAACGTAAAAACCGTAGCTGTTCCTGCAGCCAAATCCATTGATTATACATTTTCTGAATCGACAGATCAGGGCATGAAATCAGGATTTAAGGGATCGAACGAAATCGGACCCGATTGTGGTGAAGATTGTGATGAAACCATTTCAGGAACCGGAACATATTTCATTGGTGGTGGTGAAACATTTTGTGTAACCGAAACTTTTAACGGAAACATCACCTTTAACGGCTGGGACGGCGGTGGTACATTGCAGGTGTGTGGTGATGCAACCATTACAGATATGAATTTCGCTGATGATTCCCACATCATTGTTACCCAAAACGGAACCCTTACAATTAACAATTTTACAGGCTGGGGAAGCACCGGCACGATTACCGTTTATGAAAATGCCACCCTGATTGTGAACGACAATTTCAGAACTGCCGGTGATTATGTTGAAAATCAGGGTATGATAATCGTGAATGGGGGTATGAAAATACAAAACCTGGAAACTGAGTTCATCAATTCAGGTATTCTGAATATCACAGGTGATGTGGAAATTAACAAGAATACAGTGGTGAATTCTGGTACAATTACTGCAAACGGCTCAGAGTTCGCACTCAATACACAAGCAACACTTGAAAATAGTGGCACCCTCATTCTTGAATCCAATACAGCCAATACACTGGAAACCAATTCGCAGAGCAGCCTGATAAATAACGGAACGATAGATGTAACCGGTGATATAGATATTAATTCGGGCAGTTTGATCAGGAATAACTGTGCAATGATTTGTAGTGGCACTTTCGATGTGAATTCGGGTGATTTTGAGGTGTACTCAGGATTTCTTAAAGGTGGCGAAACCATCAACCTGAACCAGAACAACAGTGTAAGCATTTATGACGGCAGTATGATTTCAACAGTTGATCTATTCCTGAATTCAGGTGGTATTGAGGGTTTTGGCAATCTAAACTCTGTTTTAGTGACCGGAACTTTTACCATCTATAATAACAATGAAATGGAGGGAGCGATAGAAGCTGCAACCGACGATCTCTATATCACAAACGGCGGTATTCCGGATCATTTTATCAATGGCGCCACCGTGGTAGGTCTGGATGAAATTACCAACTATATCGCACCCGGCAACTGTAATCCCGATGGCATAGGCGAACCTGAAATTATCGATACAGATGGCGACGGCGTGCCGGATTCAAGTGATGACTATCCGGAAGATGTTTACCGTGCCTTCAATAATTATTTTCCTTCGGAAGACAGCTATGCAACCATCATGTTTGAAGACCTGTGGCCTTCAACCGGCGACTATGACTTTAACGACCTGGTGCTTGGGGTTTACGGAAATGAAATTACAAATGCCAGCAATGATGTTGTTGAAATCGATATCAATTTTGATGTTCGTGCTGTAGGGGCATCATTCGAAAATGGTTTTGGCTGGCAGTTTGCCAACATCGAGCCTTCGGATATTCAGCAGGTGACGGGTGCCGTGCTGCTCGGATCGGGTGAAACCAGTATCCTGAACAATGCAAATGGTACAGAACAGGATCAGGATTCAGCGGTAATTATAGCCGTTGAAAATATTGAAAGTGTGCTAAACCGCGTGGGTGGCTCCATGTTTAATACCATGGATAATGGTTTGGTAGGAACATCCGATCTGATTCAGATCAATATCCTGTTTGGAGAAACCACACCGATTTCGCGCGATCTTATCGGGCCATCGGCATACAATGCCTTCCTGATTAAAAATCAAAACCGTGAGGTTGAAATTCACCTTCCCAACAGGCAGCCCACTGATAATATGAATACGGCATTACTGGGTACCGGCAACGACGTCTCTGATCCGTTTTTGGGCACTTTCTACAAAACAGAAACCGGATTGCCCTGGGGGCTCCTCATTATCGAGCCTGTGGACTATCCCATCGAAGCCATCCCGATTATTGAAGCGTTCCCTGATTTTGCCAACTGGGCACAATCCGGAGGTACTGCAAATCAGGATTGGTACACAAATCCGATATCAACAAAAGTATGGACTCCTTAATAATTGTTTTTGGTTAATAATGATTTCGATGCAGGGGAATTGAATTATTCCCTTGCATTTTTTATTTTTCACTAACGGGATTATTCTTATCTTTGACTACTGCTGATTATTAGGGGCGAAATTTTAATGAACCAAATCTTACCAAAATGAAAATTAAATACGTCTTTGTTTTTTCCCTCGCGCTATTCATTGTTTCAATATCCTGCCGCCGTGAACTGAATGAAAGAGACAATGGCGGGGTTACCGAAAGGGTAGAAGACCTGAATGTTCCGGTTAATTTCAACTGGGATATGAAACAATCCATCCAAATCAAGGTAAGCATTGAAAATACAAAAAGCTATCTACCAAAATCCAAAATATCAATTTATAGTGCAAATCCGGATGAAGGTGGGAAATTGTATCAATCCGGATCATTGGCTGCAAATAAGCCATTTATTTCGAATATCGTATTGCCGCCATATCTCACCGAACTATTTCTGAAGTATGAAAATCCGTTCGGCTCGGTTGAACATACCACAGTTCCCATCCAAAACGGAATGGTTCAGCATACCTTTTCATCCATGAAAAACAAGCGCCGCAATTCCCAGGATCATTTTAAGCAAACCACCGATGGCCCGGATTGCACCGAAGGTTGCGATGAATACATCAGCGGCGGCGGAACGGTAAATATTAATCAGGGAAAAACTTACTGCGTGGAGGATAGCTTTGATGGCAAAATAAATTTTGAAAACTGGAATGGGGGAGGTACACTGCGCATTTGCGGAACGGCAACCATTACCAACAATCAGTATCTCACTGAGGTTTCGGCGATTGTGGTGGCTGAAGGTGGCGAATTAATTACCTCCAAAAATATCGAACTCAGCGGTGCGGAAATCACCATCTACCAAAATGCAAATGTGGATATTGATGATGTGAGTATGGGAAATAATTCCTCTTTTACCGTGTATGAAAATGCGGATGTGGAAGGGAAGAAATTTGATGTGTGGGGAAATAATGCCGAAGTTTTGAATTACGGTAACCTGACCGTAAGGAACAATTCATATCACACAGGCAGCCTCGAAAATTACGGAACCCTGGTTTACGAGAAAAAACTGGAATTAAATGCAGCAGTATTGATTAATACAGGCCTGTTGAGCACAGGTGATAAGTTTCAGTGTTACGGATGGGGCGCAACAATTGACAACGACGGGACTTTTGAAGGTGATAAGGATATCGAGTTTGGCTCCAATACGGTTTTTACTAATTATGGAGACGTTATTGCGCATGAAGATTTCAGTGTTTACGACAACGCAGTGCTCGAGAATAACGGTCTCATCATCATTGAAAAATCTGTTGAAGTGAGTTCAAATGGTGATTTCACAAACAATTGCGGCATCATTGCCGAAGAGGATATCAGTTTTTCAGGAAACGTTAAAATCACTTTAAATACCGGATTTCTGAAATCAGGACAGGAGATCAACTTCTGGAATAACAAAAGCATTGATATTTTTGATAACTGCATGATCAGTGCGGAGGATTTGGTGATGGAATGCGATATGAATGGTGAGGGGGCGCTTTCTTCGGTGGTAGTAACCGACGACCTGAATGTGTGGAACAACTCTGATAAATTCGGTGGAACTATTGAAGTAGCGACCACAGATGGCGAATTAAATGGCGGAGGAGCCCAGAATTTCACGAATGGAGCCTACATCACCAGCATTGAAAATGCGGTTAACTATCTGCCGGTAACGGCCTGTAACCCGGATGGATT
The DNA here is from genome assembly GCA_018400545.1 of Bacteroidales bacterium. Next base: position 3,270 of record JAGYLT010000002.1, on the reverse strand, counting down.
TGGTACCCCAACAATTGTGGATATGGATTTTGACGGTATTCCCGACACCCTGGATGCATACCCCGACGACCCGCTCAGGGCTTTTAATGCTTATTTCCCGGATGATCAGCAATATGCAACAGTAGCTTTCGAAGACTTATGGCCTTCAAAGGGAGACTATGATTTTAACGACCTTGTGATGGCCATCGAAGCCAGCTATGTGACCAATGCCGGGGATATGGTGGTTGATCTGAAGTTCAACTTTTCGGTGCTTGCCGTAGGAGCCTCGCTCGACAATGGGTTTGGTTTTCAGTATGAGAGCCTCACGCCGGATTTGTTTGCCACAGTAACCGGGCCGGTGCTCGAAGAGGGTTATGTAAGTCTGGCCTCCAACGGGCTGGAGGATGGGCAGTCTAAAGCTGTGGTCATCGTTACCGAAAGTATCAACGATGTGATCAACCGTCCGGGCGGATCATTCTTCAATACCGTTCCCGGCAATCCACAGGGGACATCCGACACCATAAATATTGTAATGACATTCCAGGAGCCACAGGATCCGGCACTAATTGATCTTGCATATTTCAATCCGTTCATCATAAAATCGAAAGATCGCAATGTGGAAATCCACCTCCCGGAGTTTCCGCCCACCGATCTGATTGATACCGATATGTTTGGCACCTACGATGATGCTTCCAACCCAATTGCCGGAGTGTATTATGTAACCAGCACAAACCTGCCCTGGGCCATGTTTCTGGTAGAGCCTTTTGATTACCCGGTTGAAAAAGCACAAATCATTGATGCATACAACCATTTTGGTGCATGGGCCGAATCGGGAGGCAGCCTTTATAACGACTGGTATCTGAATTATTCCGGATATAGAAATAGTGACGAAATATATTAAGTTTTTTTTATGAATAGATTAATATACGCCACTGTTAAATATTCAAAAATTAATCTAACATTTTACTGACAGCCATTTGAATGTGAAGAAATTTGGTTTTTTTTGCACCCGCTTTTTAAATATATAGGTATTTTAAATGTTTAAGAATTTTCATAAAATAATTAAATTAAAATTATAAAGTAAATTAGCATGAAAAAATCAGTTATCCTTTTTGCAGTTTTTTTGGCTTTTTCAGCCACTTCGGCGCAAGACGCAGCAGATACCACAAGCAAATGGAAAAGAAGCGGTTTATTGAGCCTAACCTTCAACCAGTCGAGTTTTTCAAACTGGACTGCCGGCGGTGAAAATTCATACGCTTTTACAGCGGTTGGAAAATATTTTGCCGATTACACCAGCGGAAATTTTTCAATCAACAACTCCATCAACCTCAAGTATGGAATTATTAAAAATGAAAGCTACGAAAACCTTCGTAAAAATGAAGACCTGATCGAGTTGATCACACAGTTCAATCAGAAATTTTCCAAAAACTGGAGTGCGACCGGCCAGATAAATTTCACTTCACAATTCGCCAATGGTTACGATTATCCGGATGACTCTACTGTTGTTTCGAGTTTTCTGGCGCCTGGATATTTAAATGTTGCTCCCGGTTTACTTTACAAGCCGGTTGACTATTTCAGCATTCTTATTTCGCCGGCTACCATGCGTGCTGTTTTTGTAACCGATCAAGGGCTGGCCGATGTGGGAGCTTACGGTGTTGATGTTGCAGAATATGAATGGGTAGTAAATGATGGCGATTCAACAAGAGTGAAGACAGCTGATGGCAAGAAATTGAAAATTAAGATTGGTGCTTTTGCTGAATTTTATTTCAAGAAAGATTTATTCACCAATGTGAATGTTGAATCCCGGTTGAACTTTTTCTACAATTATCTGCAGGATAATAACATTCCAGATGATACCATGCCACTGGATATGAACTGGCAAACGTTTGTAAACCTCAAAGTTAATGAATGGCTTTCGGCAAATCTTTTTGTACATCTGGCATACATGCCCGGTGATGTTTTCATCGATCGTGCTGTTTTAAACGGAGAGGAAGAGCCAGTGCCAAATGACAAACTCCAGGTGCTGCAAACTTTTGGAATTGGTCTGGCTTATAATTTTTAGGACAAATAATCAATACTAACTTAACTTTATAAAACCATGGAAGATTTTAATCTGAACAGTATCCTGCCTTTGGTACAGGATTTTGCAATAGACCTGCTACTTGCTCTGGTAACCCTCATCATCGGTTTATGGGTGATCAAAATTATTATTGGCGGAATTAAGAAAGGAATGGAAAAACGCGAGGTAGAACCTACACTCCGTAAATTCCTCGGATCGATACTTGGCATTGTACTTAAGATCATGCTTATCATCAGCGTGATTTCGATGGTAGGAATTGAAATGACATCATTTGTAGCTATTCTTGCTGCTGCCGGTTTGGCTGTTGGTATGGCGCTCTCAGGCACACTCCAGAACTTTGCCGGTGGTGTAATCCTGATTTTATTCAAGCCCTTTAAAGTTGGCGATTTTGTTGATGCACAGGGATATATGGGTACCGTAAATGAAATTCAGATTTTTAATACCATCCTGAAAACCGTTGATAACAAAACCATTATCATCCCCAACGGCCCGCTTTCAACCGGCCCGATGACCAACTTCTCAACCGAGCCGCGCCGCCGTGTGGATTTCACATTTGGCATTGGTTATAGTGACGATATCGATAAAGCCAAAGGAATTATTAAATCGCTGGTGGATGCTGACGAACGTATTCTGAAAGATCCGGAGCCTTTTATTGCCGTTTCCGAACTGGCCGATAGTTCCGTGAATTTTGTGGTTCGTACATGGGTTGAAGCGCCCAACTACTGGGGTGTATTTTTTGATATGACCGAAAACGTGAAGAAATCGTTCGATAAGGAAGGCGTTTCCATTCCTTTCCCGCAAACCGATGTGCACGTTTACAACGAAAAATAGCGAGATATATCTCATTCAAAATAAAAAAAGAGCTGTTCATGACGGCTCTTTTTTTTTGGGTTATTCATTGGCATCCCATATATTTGCGACTGGATAATTCGCTGATTTATAATCAAAACAGAGAGACTATGAAACCAGTAACACGATTGATCGTTGCCACCCTGAGCGGGCTTTTATTCGGAATTGTATGTTATACTTTTGCCTCGATGGGTGAGGGGGAATTGCCTTACCCGGTTGCTGCCCAGATTATTTCCAGCCGCATATTGATGGGGTTTGCCATTGCGCTTGATCGTCAGGATATACACACCTGATGACAGACCTTCAATACTGATTTGCCGCTGACCGGCTGTAAGTTTTCCTGATTTAACGCCGACGCCATT
>JAGYLT010000199.1 GCA_018400545.1 Bacteroidales bacterium | reverse complement strand
CGGATTGGGGTCAGCCTGACCATTAGGGTTACTAACGGTAAATTCGAATGTATTTTCCGGCTGTGAAACGAATTCGATTTCGGGAAGGGTAACATCTTCCTGAATATTGAAAGCAAGTTCACCGGTCCAGGAGTAGGTTTGGGCTGTTCCACCATTGATTGAATATTCAATGTCTAAGCTTGTTAGTGGATCAGAACCCATATTTTTGATGGTAACCACGGGTTCAACAGTATTTCCACAGTATTCGCCAACAGGGTGCTTCAGGGCTTTTGCTTCGGCATCGATATTAAAGCCGGCGATAGCCATGAATTTTTGTGTTCCCTGTAAAATTTCTTTATTGCTGTTGTTCTGAACAAAAGCCACCATGGTGCAATTGTCCGTATCCCAAAAGCTGGTATTGAAATCGAGTTCAACTACCTGGGTGTCTCCACCTGAAAAATCAAGTGCTGTTCCGTTTTGGTCAGGAACCATCAGACGGTTTGTATAACTCTGTTCATCCATTCCACCCCAAACGATGGGAAGTTTGGATTCGGTAATTACGAATTGAAGAACAAGGTTTGTTGCGGTGTTTCCACCGACATTTACAACGGTAACTTCGGCGCTATAATCGCCGTCGGTTTCTTCAAATTCGATATCGATGGTAAAATCTGACTGAACTGCAAGCCGTGAGTTAATAATTCCGGCTGCTGTTGTAGCCCAGTTGCTGATACCACCAACAATTTCCTGGATGCCATCAAATTTGTAAGTTGGATACCCGGAAATGGCATAATAGCTGTTACGGGCATTTGAATAAACGTTGGCCAAAGAATCACCATTGTGATTTTTAATGACAGCAACTGCGTATCCGTTTTCGACAATTTCTTCTGCTCCTTGTGCAGCTGTCGGACAGAAGCCTCACCAGAATCCGGTACCGCCTTCAATCACAACCAGCTCGCGATCTACCTGCTGTGCGTGAAGGAAAACACCTAATAGAAGTGTTAACATTAGTGTAATTAACTGTTTCATTGTAGTAAGTTTAATTAATAAAAATTGATACTGATTTACATATGCAAATGTATGAATCTCTGAACGTAATTTGCAGAATATTGATAATTTGGAATGAATCTGAATCAATGGACTCAAATCCTGATTATTAATAAAAGTATCCGTGCATTGGTGCAGTGCGATTATTAAATCACATGAATTACTGACTTGTATTCAGCAGGTTAATGATTAGAAATTATTACATTTTTAATGCTGATGATTGGCATCAAACTGATCTGAAGAATTCGCGGGATTTGCTTAGCATTGCAAAATCTTTTGAAAACATACAGTGATGAAATTTTTTAGAACAGCAATTCTTGTACTTTTCATACTTTCAATAACTTCTTGTAACTACACAAACAAGAAAAAGGAGGCTGCAGGTAATAAAATAACCAGGCCTGACATTGTTGGTAAATGGGTGAGAAACGGACCCGGCCCAAAATCCGGTTTGCATTTTAAAAATGACGGAACTGTGGAAGGAGATATTCACAGGGATGGCCAGATAGAGGTTGCATCAGAATATACTATTGACGGTGAAAATATTATATTAAAGGATATTGAAGGACAAACCTGTCCGGGGAAAGGCGTTTACAGGGTGGTATTGGGAAAGCATTATGTTGCCTTCGATTTTGTTGAGGATTCATGCTTTGGCCGAACCCGCGCAACCATGGGATTCTGGACCCGGACCAACCATGCCGAAATTTTAACACATCTCGATTCAGCATTAAACCGGGAAACCAAACCTGAATTGTTGCTGGAGCGGGCGCGGATGAATATGGCCTTAGGTAATGTTGAGGATGCCCAAAAAGATTTTGACGCTTACCTGAAAATTGACTCTACGGATGCATGGGTTTTTATGAACCGCGCGGGAACAAAATTCCCACATGATTTGCACGGAGTTATCAAAGATTGTAACAAAGCCATTTCGCTCGATCCAAAAGACGGGAATTCGTATTACATGCGTGGTATTGCCCGCTACCAGACAGGTCAGCGGGCTGAAGCATGTGAGGATTTTTCCAGGGCCATCGAACTGGGTTTTTCCTTCCTGAAAAAAACGGAGTCCGGAAGATGTGCTCAATTCTGGTAGGGAAAAAAAGATTAATTTGAAGATTACAGAGTTATTGAACTCAGTAAGATAAAATACCTTTAGAAAGGACCCTACAAATAATAGTATTCCACCGCAATTGCACTATCAAAAATCCGTAAGGATTTCCAATGGTTTCAATGTTTCGGGTTGCTTCCTAGTGTTATGCCAAGCAATTCAAGTCTGTTTGAGTTTGACTTTGCAGTGGATTTATCCCGCCATTTCTTTTTCAACTTCTTTTACCAGTTCTCTCATCGATATATTTCCTACGGCGGAGTTGCGCAGTTGCCCCATGGCCCAGTTAACGGCATCCTGTGGTTTTTTTGAAATTCTGATTTTGGCAAATTTCTCCTTCAGGAAAGGAATCTTGGCCAGTATATCCGTTTTGGGATAGCGCTTGAATTTGATGGTGGTGAGCACCGATTCGAACTCCATCTTGGGATGTTCATACACTTCGGCGATCATATTTTTGGCCAGCTCATAATCCAGCTTTTCAGCTTTTAAAAAGGCAAACAGATGGTAAATCACATCATAGCTGAATTTTGTGGTGGGCTTGTGATGGCCTTCCACATATTTCATGGTATGTCCCACGAATGTGCCTGCAAACACCGGATCAACCTTCAGCTCTTTGACGATGCGCTCGATGACCGGATAGAGGTTTTTGGTAAAGATAAAGGCGTAAGCATCTTCGGGGATGCCCCAGTCTTTCATTTTCTGATACCGGTTAATAACATCGTCTGGCAGGTTTTTCCTGAGTTTTTCGATGCGTTCCTCCGTCAGCGGGATGGGTGGCGAATCGGTGTCGGGATACATGCGGTCGGCGCCGGGAAGTACCCGTTCAAAAATGGTGGTTCCATCTTCGAACGACTTCCGGGTTTCGTTGGGCACGCCTTCAAATGCCATGCGGCAGCGCTCTTCGATGGTTTCAAGGGCTGTGACCAGATCTTCGTCGGGGCCCCAGGTAATGATTTGAGCGTCGTCATCACCAGCCTTAAACATCTCGCGTAAGCTGTTAAAGTCCTTTGCCGAAACCACTGGTTCAATAGCCTCGCTGTGGGTCATGTTCGGTTTTTCGAGGCAGGCGATTACCTTAAGCCGCTCAGAAAACTCGTCGGCAAACGATTTTCCGGGTTGGGTAAAATGCGATAAGATACCTTTAAAATGCGGCAGGTTAATGGCCATGATCCGGTTTCCCGCTTTTTTAGATACCACCAGCGGTTCGTAATTAAAATCGAAAGAATGGAACTTCAGGTACTGATGTTTGGTCTGCCAGCGGCGGGTATCTTTAATCTGTTTCTTCAGTTCATCCCTGATGGCCAGCAGAGCCCACTGCCTGAAGCATTCGTTGTGGGTGAGTTCGGGTATCCACTTTGTGTGTGCAACGCCCTTGATTTCAACGCGGCTGCCTCCGCGGCAACTGACGTTTACATCTTCACGTCCGGCACCCATTCCGGTGCGCACATTTCCCGTGCTCCGGTTCAGGAAGCGGATATAATCGCAGGCTTCCTGAACTTCATCAGGATTCAGGCAATCAGGGTAGGTCACCGTTTCGATGAGCGGCATGCCGAGGCGGTCAGTTTTGTAGGTGCGCACATGGCCCACATCAGAAATTTCGCGGCAGGAGTCTTCTTCGAGGCTGAGCTGGATCAGGCGGATTTTTTTGTTTTTCAGGGGAATTTCACCCTCAACGCCAATAATGGCAGTCCGCTGAAATCCGGTGGGGATTGACCCGTCCAGGTATTGTTTCCGGGTGATGTGGACTTCGCCTACGATATTCAGTTTCGACAACAGCGAAATTTGAATGGAAATATCCAGGGCATTATTATTAAGCGGAAACGGCGGTGTATCATCAACCTCATACGTGCAGGTAGTTTCGTTTTTTACCCGGTAAATAATTTCTTTTTTGGTTTTAAATTCCATGAGGGCTGTGCCGTCGTATTCTCCAAGTTCACTCAGGGTGGGGCGCATATGCCTGACCAGCTCGGCGTCGAAATCGTCACTTTCGTGATAAATGCCGGACGGACAGTTACAGAAAAGTTTTTTATCGGTGAGCAATTGCTGGTGAACTTCAAGCCCCGACTTGAACCCAATGCGGTCGTAATCCTTTTGTGTGGCTTCCTTCCGGGTTACATAGCCTATGTTTTTACGCGTAGTCTCGTAGTTTTTCTGCGGATTAAATTTCTGTTTCATCTTTGGTTTTGGCCGAATTAATAATTTTGGGCATCAAATGTACGTAAACTTGCCCAATAGATGGGTGAAAAAAGGACTGGTAATTTTGGTGGTCTGCGCATAAAGCACAAGCCAATTCGTTATCAGAATTGATTTTTTGACAGGAATTTTATTAATTTTACCTGAAATTAAAACGATTAAATTATGAACAGTTCAGGATTATTAAAAGGCATACTGGTAGTTGTAGGGCTACTGATCATTGGCGGGGTAGTGTATTATTTTGTACTGAACCCCGGAAATAAATACAACCGTCTGGTGAGTGAGGCCGATGGCTTGTTTAATGAACAGCAATATGAAGAGGCTGAAAAGCGCTACGCTGAAGCGCTTGAAATCAGGGCGGATGAATCGCATCCAAGGCAAAGGCTCCTGGCCATCGACAGTTTACAACGGCAACTGGAGCTGGATATCCGCTACGACGAAAAAGTTCAAAAGGCCGATTTGCTCTATAGCCAGGGTCAGTACCAGGAGGCCAGCCAGTATTATTTTGAGGCCCTCAATATTAAAACCGATGAGGAATATCCGGTAAACCAGATCAAAAAAATCAGGGATATCCTCAAAGACCCTGAATATGCCGAAAAGCAAAAGACCCAGCCGAAATCAGAACCAGCAAAAACAACAGCACCCAAAAAAGCATTTCCTACTACCACCGATGGGAAGTATTTTCATGTGATTGTTGGTGTTTTCGATAATCATTCCAATGCCATAAAAATGAGAGACCGGATGGTTGA
>JAGYLT010000198.1 GCA_018400545.1 Bacteroidales bacterium | reverse complement strand
TTCGTGGGGTTGCTCCAGGATGTCCATGGTTGCCCTGATGCTGTTGATGTTGATCTGCGTAAGGAAAAAGTGGCTGACCTCATCGGGGGTTATGCCAATTCTGTCACACAATGTCCGGCTCATCATCGACCACATTTCGGCATTTAACGTTTTCGGGAACTTTTTCACAAACTGCAGCAAATGGCCTTTTTCAGCAATAACTTCATCGGTTACCGGTCGTTTGGTTCCGCCGGCATAAATGCCCATGTAATCGTAATATTGTCCTTTGGTGATGAGCTGGCTGGCCAGGTACCCGCGATCTGTATTTTCTTCCGCTTTCAGAATAAAAGCTCCGGCACCGTCGGCAAAGAGAGTGACCGTGTTTTTGTTGGTCATGTTCAGATACTTGCTCATGGCGTATGCGCCCACAACCATCACCGTATTGTAGTTTTCGTCGCCACGGATGTATTTCGCGCCCATGTCGAGGGCCGTGACAAAACCGGCACATGCGGTGTTCACGTCAAATGCTCCGGCATTTACCATGCCCATTTTGTATTGCACTTTAGATGCAGTGGATGGCGAAATGTATTCCGGTGTGTCGGTGGATATGATCAGCAGGTCGATTTCTTCGGGTTTTACATTACCGGCTTTCAGGGCACGATCAGCGGCTTCGATAACCAGGTCGGCCACCGATTGATCTTTGGAACACCATCTGCGCTCATAAATTTCTACGTTTTCGCGCAGCCACGCGTCCACATCTTCCCCAAGCAGTTCGTTGAAATAACTGTTGGGGATTACCCGCTCCGGGACGTATGTTCCCGTTGAATGTATGATAGCGTTTCGCATTGGGATTTGGTTATTCGTTATTTATTATTAGATAATCGTAATTGGTAATTGGTTTCGTAATTCTAAATTCTACCCTCTACCCTCTACCTTCTACCCTCTACCCTCTACCCTCTATCTAAACAGTCATTCCGCCATCTACGCTCAGTGTGTGCCCGTTGATGTACGAGGCATATTCCGAGCATAAAAACATATAGGCATCTGCCATTTCCCCGGGTTCGGCCAGTCTGGCGAGTGGCACCTTTGCTTTCATGCTTTCCAGCACGTTTCCTGGCATTTTGGCTACCATCTCCGTCATGGTGAAACCGGGGGCCACGGCGTTTACATTGATGCCCTTCCTGCCGAATTCACGTGCCCAGGTTTTAGTCATCCCGATGATTCCGGCCTTGGTGGCCACATAGTTGGTTTGCCCAAAGTTTCCGTAAAGGCCTACGACTGAGGATGCATTCACGATTTTTCCAAATCCCTTTTCGAGCATTACAGGTGCGATGATTTTGGTACAATTGAAAACTCCGGTGAGATTCACGTCAATTACCTGCTGCCATTGTTCCGAAGTCATTTTTTTGAAAGAGGCATCCCGTGTAATGCCGGCATTGTTGATCAGAAAGTCGATGGTGCCGTGTTTTTCAATAATCTCATTCACTGCTGCTTCCACTTCCGGAACCTGGGTGGTGTCAACTTTATAAAATTCAGCTTTGCCGCCCGATTTGGTGATTTCGTCCACAAGCTGCTCACCCTTTTCTGCCTGAATATCCCAGATCAGGGCTGTTGCTCCGGCTTCAGCAAATTTAAGGGAGGTTGCTTTTCCGATGCCGTCGGCGCCGCCTGTAATCACTGCAATCTTGTTATTGAATGTAAACATGATGGTTGTTATTTTGAATGATTTTGAATTGCAAATTACGTCAGCTATTTACATATGAAAGCTGGCTCTATTTTAATTTTATGCCTTGACTTAATTTGAATTAATTAAGATATTAAACAAAAAGTATTGAAAATGAGATTTATAAGATTTTTTAGAATGGGGTTGACTAAAAGTTTCAGAGTTGTGGGATATGCTGCGAAATCTCTGCCTTTAACTCATTCAGACCATGAATTTTTGGATGCCTTAATGAAAAAGTTGAAATTCTTTCCTGAATCTGAGTCAGTTCGATTTTTCCGGTTTTATACCTTGCCAGCAAGTAATACCAGTCAATTGTGGGCAGATAGCCCGGTCGCTTACTGTGTTGTTCTTCTTTTTCCTGAATTTTATACCGGTGGCAAACCGTGATGGCTTCGTTGTATTTTTCCTGCATGATCATCGATTGCAACCACGCCGAAAAAAAACTGTGCCAGCGGTATTCCAGCACTTTATCGCGATAGGCCGCAAAAAAGGTTTTTCCGTAGCTCTCGCCTTCCGGGGCTTTGCTGTTGGCGTTGAGCGTTTTTATCAGTAATGAAGCAAAGCCAACCCTGTTGTGGTAACTCATGGTTTTTTTTAGCTCGGGAATGGACTGCTGAGCCAGGGTGAGTGCTTCCTCGTTTTTTTGCTGCCGCAACAAAATCGAGCCCAGATTATTCAGATAGTGAATGTAATCGCTGCCCCGGTCTTTTATAGACAACCAGCCGTATTTTTCGGCGGTTTCAAGCTGGTTCATTTTGGCATGAAGGATCAGCCGGTTGGAATAGTAATTTACCAGAATCCGCCTTGAATAAAACATCCCTGACGCAAATTGCGTGTCGAGGTGATCGTAAAGACTTTCGATTTTGTCAAGCTGGTTGTAGTTGTAATACAAAAAACTAAGCCTTACGATGGCAAGGTAGCGGTTTAAGCCGTCGAGCTTTTCATTGTAAAATACCGCTTTCAGGAAACTTTCCCATGCTTTGGGTTCATCGCCCGGACTGAAATACTGGTGCGTAATTTCCCGGGTTGCAGTTTCGAGTTGATCGAAAATGTTGCGGGAGTGCTTGTATTTTTCACGGTTTTCATCCAGATATTTATTCACTGGCTCCAGGTATTGATGCCGAAGCCTGATCAACAGAAAAGACCTGAAATCCCTGATAAGCTCAAAGGTGCGCATGAAATAAAAAGGTAAAACACCCCGGTATTTTGCGAGATTCAGAATTCGATTTTCATCTTCGGGGAGCAGTTGATCTGTCAGCACCTTTTTTTCCATTTCAAGCAGTTCGGAAAGATTCTTATCCACATCCGCTGCTGAAAGTTTATTGTTAATCCAGGTTTTTAGATAAGTGTACTTTCTTTTATCAATTTCAGGGTTGAATTTTATTTTGCCTGTAATTCTGAATTTTATAATTCGGTCAAAGATTTCCTGGTTGGTTTTATCCTGAAACTGAGCCACGCAACTGAGGTAATCGATCTCAGCCGGCATCAGGGATTTTACAAATTCAGTGAAAGTTTTCAATCGGGGTTTCATTGGGAATTTATGGATTAATTGAAAATTTCAGGAAACCAGTTGGAAAGGCGGTAAAAAAATGGTTTCTTTTAATCATGTTCATTTGGTTTTTGAAATCCAAAAGTAATAAATCCGGTTGATATGCATATGATTTGCATCAACCTGTGAATCCGTGATCTTACGGTTTCTGATTACATTTGCTGCAAATCAAATCTACCGTTATGAAACATTACTACTGCTCCAAACCGTTTTCAGGAATCATTTCCACTGCCGTTTTTCTTGCGATGTTCATTTTATCAGGATGCGAATATCCCGGGGAAAGCAATCAGCAACCCAATTCCCATTCTACCGGTCCTGAACATGGTTACCTGATTGCAGCCGGAGGTAGCCTGAAGGATACAGCTGTTTTTGAAAAATTCATGGAGCTGGCCGGTGGCCCGTATGCTCCGGTAGTTTTTGTTTCCACGGCCAGGACCGATGGTGAGCTGACGGATGAATCTTTTTACAAATCTCAGGAAAAACGATTCAGTGGTTATGGTTTTGAAAATTTCAGCTTTTTGCACACCAGGGATCGTGAGGTTGCTGATTCGAAAGCTTTTGTGGAACCCATTCAAAATGCAAGTGCCGTTTGGTTTTTGGGAGGTCGGCAGGATCCGGATAAACTGGTTCAAATCCTGAGGCCTTAAAACGAATGATATGAATAAAAAATCCCGGCTCATTTTTTTGAACCGGGATTTTCTTTGATGAAACACTTTAAGTTACTGATCAACAATTAGCTATTACCGTTAAATAGTTCGTCGAGTTCTCTTTCAAATTCATCCAGATTGTCTTTCATATCAGCCTTCATTTGTTCCCATTCATCCTCACTGGCATCACCCATTTCTTTGAGTTCTGCCTTCAGATTTTCTTTCTTATCCTGAAGATCATTGATGGCTTCGCGGGTTTCTTCCTTAACTTCGTTGTTCGACTCTTCCATTTCCGACTCAAACGCGTCAATTTTACGGTCGAAATCATCGAGTGCATCATTTACACGTTCCCGGAAAGTATCCGGCTCATCTTCAAATGCTTCGGCAATATCATTTTTTACATCGGTGAGACCGTCTTTCAGGTCGTCCCATGCAACCTGCACATCATCCTGTAGTTCTTCGGCAGTCTGTTCAACTTCTGTTTCCCGACTTTTTTCCTGCTGGTCATAGCATCCTGTTGCCAGAAAAACAAACAATAAAACTATTATTCCTGAATATTTTAATAAGTACTTCATCACTATTTTCCTTTCGTTTTCAATTAAGCTTTTAAATAGATTTTCAATATCGTGTTCCTCGTGTGATCAAAAAAAAATACAACCGGAATAAAACCCGGTTGCAATTATTTATTTCACTTCTGTCGGAGAACTACAAGTTGTTGATTTCTTCGATCAATTCTTCTTTTTTACGTCCGGTTTTTTTCTGCAGCCTCCCCAGCAATTCGTCTTCTTTTCCTTCAACATATGCCAGATCGTCATCTGTCAGTTCACCGTACTTTTGCTTTATTTTTCCTTGTACTTCGTTCCAGTTACCTTTAAATTTTAGTCGATTCATAATACTCATTTTATTAAAGTTGTTTGTTTCAAATTAAATTCACATGTTAGTGCGTACAGAACCATGCCAAACTTTTCCCCTTGTATCTAACATATTGTATTTCAATGGTTATTCTGGATATCGAATAGGCGAACTGATAATTATCAATTTGATGGTGCAGGTTTGTTGCAGAAATTTTTATCCATTGTCTGGGTAAAAATTTCCACAATCAATCCGGGATCAGTGTAAAAGAGCTGTTTTTGGGTTTGCTAAGCGATGTAGTTTTTTTTAAAGCA
>JAGYLT010000197.1 GCA_018400545.1 Bacteroidales bacterium | reverse complement strand
TGGCCTGCCACCACCATAATTTTTACAGAGCCGATATAGTTGGGCATTTTCAGTTGGAGGGTGTGGGTTTCATTTTTCCCCAGCCGGATGGGGCCCATAAAATCAACCACGGGCTTAAAGCGGTTGGGTTTTTTATCCGGGTCCACCCCAACTTCATCATCACCGCCAATGGCCAGCACCTTTTGAAGGCGCCCACCATAGGCTCCGAGTACTTCGTCGTAGAGATCCCAGGTTTTTATGCCCAGGGCCTCGCGGGCATAAAAATACTGCCACAGGTCAGGCGTGCTGAAACGGGTCAGGTCCAGCAAACCTTCATCCACCACAGCCACGGTGTAGGTCATGGGTTTTCCGTTGTCCTCGCTTAGGGTGAACGTCCATTCCGATTCCGGACGGACTTCCGCCGGCGGCTTAACGACCGGCTTTAACCGCGTTTCCGGATTCTCCACCATGACCGGTATCACACCATACATGCGTATCGGGAGATCATTCGCGGTTTGTGCATGAGGCTGCAGTACGGTAATATAGGCGAAAACATTGGGTGCCATATCCCCGGTGATCTCAAAGTCGAACCCATTTTGAAGTTCGGCGGCCTCCACCCACCAGTATTTCAGGATTTTGCTGCCGGTTTCTAAGCTGATGAGCGCACGGCCATTTTCGGATATGGGAAAGGTAAGTCTGGCCACATCTCCCGGCTGGTATTTTTCCTGATCCGATTTTACAGTCAGGATGGTAGCTCCCGCCGGATTCATCCGGTCCTTCCGGCTGATATACGAGGGCCAGTCGATATAAACCGGTAGCCCGGCGCTGTGGCCGCTTTCCTCATCGGTGACCTGTATGAAATGGCGACCCCATTGCGGATAGTCGATGCGCAGGTCGAAATATCCTTTCCCGTTGGTGGTGGAGATGGTTTTGGCCATCACCACCTCGGCGTTTTGTCCACTGATCCAGGAAGCCAGATTGTCGGAACCGGAGCTCCACCACCAGCGCCAGTTGACTTTATAAACCCGCACGCTCAGGTTTTTGACAGATATTGGCGAGCCGTTTTTATCCACCGTAACCACTTCCACACGATGTGCGGTATCCGTGGAAAGCATATTCCTGTAATCCCCGCCATCGGGCACATGTATCCCGACAAAGCGGGAAAACGGTGCGAAGGGTTTTGAGAAAACATCCGTCGAAAAATCCCCGCCTTCCTCAAAGGCGCGTGTATTGAAAACTGCCCTGAGCATGCCCGGTGCGCCATAGTTTACGTGCATGTCTAACGGAAATGATGCATTTCCGCTTGCGTCAAGTCGTCCGTCAAAAACGGTTTTGTCAGAAGGATAGTAATTTTTGGATTCATCCCGAAATGTATAGTTTTCATAGTTCTCAAACCGGTAATCCGATCCATACAACGTTACATTTACCCTGGCTTTCAGGTTGGCAGCATCAGCACCATGTAGCCATTTAACCGTAAGGTTTGCCTGCTGTCCGTTGTCGTTTTTCGCAAGAATTTCGCGGTTAAATTCAAGGTTGATTTTCAGGCGGTTGGGTTTGATGGTTTCAATATTCAGGGATTTACTGAACGATGCCCCGCCAACCTTTACCTGTGCCGTCCATTTTCCGGTGGGGGCTTCCGGATCGGTTACCGGCCTGAACACATAAAATCTGTCTGTGCCTGAGGTCTGGACTTCTCTTTTTGCCAGTTGCCCGCGGGAGTTATACAATTCAAAAACCACGGGGTGGCTGTCCGGTAATTTATTGGTCATATCGTCCATCACAAAAGTGAGGAACAGCGTATCACCCGGCCGCCACACGCCGCGCTCACCGTAAATCATGCCCTTGATGCCGTCGCTGATGGTTTGGCCGGAAACGTCAAAGTTGCTCACCGAAAGTGAGGAGCCGTCGTCGATCCTGAGCCAGGATTGCCGGCCATCGTATTTTGCCAGTAAAATGTAGGGTGTTTCATCCAGCTTGATACGTGCAATGCCATCCGATCCGGTGAAACCGCTCCCGATTTTTTGCTGCTGGAAATTGTAAAATTCCACCTCCGCCGACATCAATGGGGTTGTGTTCAGCAGGTTATTGACGGCCACGGTAAAATCCCTGCCGTCGGCCGATTTGGCTATCACGCCCAGGTTGGAGGCCAGCAGGTTACGCTCCGGAAAACGGCTGGAAATGTAGTACGAATCGGTGCATGGATTATCGCGGTCGCGCCAGGAATAATTTTGCGGATAGTCGTAGTAGTAGCCGGTTTCCCCGTCGAAGTAGGCCTGTTGTTTGTCACTCATCAACGGAAGTTCATCAATGCCCTCCAACTCATCTTGCTCACCATCCCCACAGTCATATGCCGAATAGGCTTTCCGGAAGGCGATCTCAACGCGGTACATGGAGCTGTTGTCTTTGTTGATCATCCCGGAAAGGTCCACCGAAAAAGCGTTCCATTGCTGCAGGTTGGTTCCGGGATTTTCATCCAGCCGGACCATTTTTCTGAACACCGGCCGCCCTAAATACCGGAGCTGGTTCTGGCCGTCGTAGGGATTGTACTGGAAAAACTGCATGATGTTGTCGCTGTATATTTTATACACCAGCACATCCACTGCTTTCAGGCTTACCGCCTTAAACGGAAGCACCAGGTCGCGCGAATCGGGCATGATCATGCCATTGCCCAGAATCACCACTTCCGGTTTCAGGGCTTCCATGGCCAGCGTAAATTCGGAAGTTTCATTGAGCGTTGTGCCGTGAATATTGCGCAGCGATTGATCGACGATCACCGTTTTTTCGCCCAGCAGCCTTTCATCCGGGTAAACCTTAATGGTTGACCCTTTCAGCGAAAGCTTGAAATTTTCAAAGCCTCCTATCCTGATGAGCCCGTCGAGATTTTGATCAGGATCGACGGGATCGGAAAACGACAGGCTGATATTTTGGTTGGTGGCACTTTGATCGGCATTGACCTGCAGGATTTTAAATTCATCAATGGCCGGGATGTCCACCTTCAGGCTGCCGGATTTATCAATGCCAACGGGATCGCCCGAATAGTCAATGGTGAGTTCGTAAGCTTTTTCCTTACGGGGAATATCTTTGATGAGGTACGTGAATTCTCGCGGACTTTCGGCGGTTACCTGCACGGGAAGGGTTTTGCCGGGAATGTAAGCTGATAAAATCTGTGCAGCATCATCTTCGGTCATGTCGTCGGCGGCAACCATTTTGCCTTTGTACTTTTTTTCCGGGTTGTCGGCTTTACCGCCGGTACTGAGTTCACCGGGATAAACCACAAAATCCTGATCTAATACAATGATGTTAAAAAAATAGGGTTCCTGATTTTTCCTTGTATCGATCAATTCACCTACATCAAAAAATACGATATAATGTTTTCCATTTTCCAGTGGTTGAAAGGGCCTGAATTCCACGTGAACCGGATCAATCAAAAAAGCCCTTCCCTCAACGGGTGGGTCCATTTTAAAAATTTCTGCCGGGAGCTCAGTCCCGGGCTCGTAAGCCGAGGCTTCCCGGGCAAGGGTAACGGAAATGGTGCTGCCTGAAGAAATATAGCCGGCAGTATGGCTGCTGATCAGTTCGCGGAAGTCCTGCGGATCGGATTTTGTATCTTCCCTTTTTTGTTCCGAACAGGAAACCGCAATAATCATCATCATTAAAAACAGCGGGGCGCTGGTGAATTTTTTCATAACCTTGTACTTTGAATTAAATTTATCATTTGGTAATGTGGCTCCGAATCTGGTAATTTTGAAGTATAGAAATTCAACGAAACTAAAGTACCAATTAATCAGTTATTCGATAAAGAATTTTTCATTTTTTATTTTGATATTTTATGAATCAGCAAATCAGGAAGTTTAACATCAGGGTATATGGGCTGGCAGTCAGCGACAAATCTGAAATCCTGCTCACCGACGAATTCCGGCTGGGCATGCGTATGACAAAGTTTCCCGGTGGCGGCCTGGAGTTTGGCGAGGGAACTCTTGATTGCCTTCGCCGTGAATGCCGCGAGGAACTGGATCAGGATATCGAAATCATCCGGCATTTTTACACCACCGATTATTTTCAGCCAACCCGTTTACTGGAAGAGCCGCAGCAGTTAATCAGCATTTATTATCTCATCAGGCTGCAGGCTCCCGAAAAAATCCGGACAACGAAAAAACGTTTTGATTTTGAGGAAAAGGATGGAGCCCAATCTTTCAGGTGGATAAAGCTACAGGATTTAAATCCTGATGCTCTTACTTTCCCGATTGATAAAAAAGTTATCGGAATGCTGAAATCCCAACCGGATTGAAACGGATTTGTAATTTGAGGTTTTAGAATTTTGTCCTTCATCTTTGTCAAAGTTTTTGTGCCGGATAAGATTTAATTAGTGAGAATTTAGAGCCTTTGAGTGGCTATTTTTTTTGCCACCAAGACTCTAAGACACAAAGAATCCACAAATTTTATTTACGGAGTTTATTGAAAATGTAGAAGTACCTGGTTGATTTACAAAGTAAATGCAGTGCCGAAATGTTAAGCGTGGCAACATGGGAATTCAATCATAATCAAGTACGGAGAAATACCTTAGTGGAAGTTTTGTGCTTTTGTGGCGGGCGAAAATTACTGCTAAACCCCTTAAAAACAAAAGGTAAAAAAGTTTGAATTTGCGAATCGTTTAATAATTGGCGATAATAAGAAACAGCTGAAGCCAGTGGGAAAAATTCAGAATTGAAGTGAAGATTTGTGTTCCGGTTCTTCTGATGCTGTAAAATTTGGATTGGCCCTGTATAACACAGATTTTTCTGTAATAACCATTTCGATGATTTCTAGTGTGATCAAATCGGCCAGCACTTTTTCGGCAACGCGCCTCGGAATATTCGCAATTTTCCTGAATTTTGAGATGCTGACCGTTTGGTTTTTATCTAAGTAATCGAGCAATATTTTTTCTTTGTCGGTGTAGCGGATGGTGATGCCTTTTTTTCTTTTCCGCATTTTCCACACTTTTAGCAAAACCGTGTTTGCCAGCAGGTTCTGATCGTTAACGCGAATGTAAGCCTTCCATTTTCCATCTTTGTCGGGTGCATAAAAAGGGCCGTCTTCTTTATTTGGCGGGATATCCACCTCAAGGATGGTTTTGCCGTCCACGGTCCATTCTTTCGTCTTCAGGGTGA
>JAGYLT010000196.1 GCA_018400545.1 Bacteroidales bacterium | reverse complement strand
CTTCCCCAGCAATTCTCGTGCAAAAAAATTGACCTCAAGCGGGAAGTCCTCGTTTTAACTGAACCGGCCGAAAATGTGGCCATCAACTCGGCGCTGCTACTCGGCAACATTGTGGATGCCGGCGAAGACAACAGTTTTTCGGAGTATGGCTTCGTTTTCTCTACAAACGGAAATCCGGATATCAACGATCAGAAAATTATTGTGGGTAACCGCTGGGATACCGGATCCTTCGAATCACAAATTGCAGGGCTAACCGCAAATACCACCTATTTTTTCAGGACATATGTCAGCAATAATGACAGCGAGGTTTACGGCAACACCAATTCTTTTACAACTGAGCAAAGCAGCGGACCTGTATCCGAATGGCTCCATTATGATGATGGCCAGAATGCTGATGGCATTGGCCTGATTGAAGGGGGAAGCTTCGATGTGGTGATCCGTTTCACACCGCAGCAATTGTTGCCCTATGACGGATTGCCCATCACAAAGTTCAGGATATTCGTTCGTGAAGCTGATCCGGTGGAATATTACGTTGAGATTTTTGAAGGCAGCAACCCCACCATTGAAGACCTGGCCTACGAACAGTTGGTTGATGAACCAGCCACAAACGAGTGGACTGAAGTGGAATTAGATGTTCCTCATTACATTGATGCATCACAGGAAATCTGGGTTGGATATTGGGTTTCCGGATCACTGCCAAACACCTATCCGGCTGGTATCGACGATGGCCCGGCTGAAGCAGGCTATGGAGATATCATTGGAACGGGAGACCCCATCCAGTGGGGGCTGCTCTCCGACGGTGGCTTCGAGGCCAACTGGAACATCCAGGTATTTGTAACCAATGAAGACGATAAGGAAATTCCCATGAAACGCACATTTACCCCTAAGACTATCCGGAGTAAGCACCCGGCAAAACCATCCGGTTTCACTTCATCAAAATCATCCAATCAATAAACCTCAAACAACCGCGAAAATGAAATACTTCAAAACATATATTTCCATCTTAGCACTGGCCGGATTTCTGATGATCATGCCCGAAACCGCTTCTGCGCAATCAAAAGCCAGGGTTGAAAATGTAGATTTCTTCCTTGAAGGAGAAAACCTGATCATCACATACGACATCGAAAGAGCCAAAACCGGTGAAACGTTTAATGTGGGCGTAAATATTTCCACTGCGAAAGGAACAAAGATCAACGCCTTCGCACTCAGCGGCGATGTGGGCGCCGGCGTTTACGGCGGAAAATTCAAACGCATCGCCTGGGACCTCGCCGAAGACAATGTTTTTATTGATGATGAAATTTTTGTTGAAGTCATCGCCGAATCGGAAAGTGCACGAAAAATCGGGAAACAAGGCAGTGGCAATCAGGTGAGTGTTGGCGGCGCTATGCTGCGGTCGCTGGTATTCCCCGGTTGGGGAAACAGCTATGCGAAAGGTGGCGGGGCTTACTGGCTGATGGGCATTGCAGCCTACGGCGCCCTGGGAACAGCCGTTTATTTTAACGACCAGGCATACAACCAGTATGAGGACTATAAACAGGCCACCGATCCCGCTGAGCGCGATCAGCTTTTTCAGGATGCCGGCGACAGCTACGACATGCAACAAAACCTGATGTATGCTGCCGGCGCTATCTGGGTGATCGATCTGATCTGGACAGGCATTCAGGCCGGCAATGTGAATAAGCAGGCCAGGCAATCCAACCTTTCTATGGGATATTATTACGACCCGGTTGTGCGCACACCCATGTTTTCGGTTTCACTTAAATTGGATTAAAAGTTCAATACCATGAAAAATCATATACTGCTGTTATTTCTTTCAATTTTGATGGCTGCACCGCTGTTTGCACAGGTTTCCAGCGGCAAGAGCCAATCCAAGAAAATTACCTTTAAAAGGGAGCAAACCGGTGGAATCCACGAGTTGCCCGACCTCATCATCAAAGAGGAAAAGTTTATTGACGAAAACGAAAACCAGGCCATCAACGCCAACGAGGATTGTTTCATCGCTTTCAAAGTTCAAAACATCGGGCGCGGTGTGGCACAGAATGTTAAGGTGCGGGTTTCGCTTAAAAATGATGAAAACCTGGGGGTAACATTTCAGGAGTTGTTTGAGCTGGGAGATATGCCCGGTGAAACCGAAAATGAAGTTTCCATCCCAATTCAGGGTAGAATGAATACCGAGAATGGTTATGTAGAGTTCTTTATAGAAGTGCTCGAATCCCGCGGTTTTGATGCTTTCCCGCTGGAATTTAAAATTGAAACCCGGCAGTTTGCCGAGCCCAACCTGATTGTGGCCGATGCAGTATTTAGCACCGAGGACGGCGGAAACATCAAACTCAACTATCCGATCAACCTGAAAGTGCTGGTCCAGAATGTGGGCGAAGGCACGGCAAAGGATGTAAAGGTGTCTTTTGAGTTGCCAAGCCCCAATTGTATTTTCCTCGGAGAAACCGACCAGTTTGCATATGATTTCCTCAACAGCGGTGAAACCCGTGAGCTGGATTTTCTGTTTACCGCCACCCGCCGTTTCACCGAAACCGAAATCCCGGTGAAGGTGGACATTTCTGAATCGATCGGGAAGTTTGCACAGGATACGCTGCTGCATGTTGGCCTGGAAGAAAACCTCACCGCCAAAAGCCAGGTGGTAATCAAGGGCCTGCCCACCGGAACCACCGCCATCGAAATGGCTTCGCTAACCTCGGATGTGGACAAAAACATCCCGATTGTTTTTGCATCCAAGCCTTTCCGCTATGCCCTGATCATCGGGAACGAAGATTATTCACGCTATCAGCGCGGCCTGAACACCGAATCCAATGTGGAATTTGCCCGCAACGACGCCAATATTTTTAAGGAATACGCCACCAAGGTGATGGGCGTGGAAGAGAAAAACCTGTTTTTCCTCACCGATGCCACCGCCGGTGAGATGGAACAGAAAATCGAGCTGATCTCTAAGCTGGCTGCAAAATCCGGCGCCGAAGCCGAAATCATTTTCTACTATGCCGGCCATGGCCAGCCCGACGAAGTTTCCAAAGAGCCGTACATCATGCCTGTGGATGTTTCAGGAACCAACCTGAGTTCAGCCATAAAGCTGGCCAATGTGTATAAAAAATTCAGCGAAACAGGAGCAAAACGCATCACCGTTTTCCTGGATGCCTGCTTTAGTGGTGGTGGCCGCGATGCGGGATTGCTCGCAGCCCGCGCCGTGAAGGTGAAACCCAGGGAAGAAATGGTGGCGGGGAATATGGTGGTTTT
This sequence comes from Bacteroidales bacterium, assembly GCA_018400545.1. Next base: position 1,882 of record JAGYLT010000196.1, on the reverse strand, counting down.
TTCGGCCAGCACCGGCGAACAATCATCGCTGCCTTACAAAGAAGAACAGCACGGTATTTTTACCTATTATCTGCTTAAAAAACTACAGCAAACCAAGGGCAATGTAAACTATGGCAAACTGGCCGACTATATTAAAAAGCAGGTGTCCATCGAATCATTGCGGGTGAACAACAAAGAACAGGACCCGGCGGTACAGGTAAGTATCAGCGTAAAAGACACCTGGGAAGACTGGCCGGTGAATTAATGATTTGTGAAATAATAAAACGCAATAATAGAAGATTAGCTTTTGTGAAACCTTTGTGCCATTCGTGCCTTCGTGGCATTTTTCAGTTTTGCCACAAAGACACCAAAACACGAAAATTTCACAAAGGGAAAAATACAAAGCACTTCACTTCAAAAAGTTATGAATGACAGAAAATTCTGCAAAACTTGATTGAGCTGAGTTACAAGTTTGAAATTAATTATGAAGGTTTAAGGATAATTAAAGGAATATGCCGGAGATATCGAGGTTTTACGGGCTGATAATCTACATGAACTACAAAGATCATGCACCTCCTCATTTTCATGTTTGGTATGGTGATTATAAGGCAATTGTCACGATCAAGGATGGAATAGTTAAAGGTGAAATGCCAAAACGTGCACTAAAAATGATATTTGAGTGGTTGGAATTACACAGAGAAGAATTGATGATTGATTGGAACTTAGCTCAGGAAGGTGACAGATTAAATAAAATTGAACCATTAAAATAGACACATATGTTTTTGGAAGTAATAAAAGCAAAGTACCTGAATGGTTATAAAATTTCACTGCTATTTAATAATGGTGTGTCCAAAAAAGTTGACCTGGAAAAAGAGTTGATCGGCAAAATTTTCGAGCCGCTGAAAGATAAAGATTATTTCAAAACCTTTACAATCAAATTCAACACCATTGAATGGGAAAATGGAGCTGACTTTGCACCGGAATATCTTTATGAAATAGGAGTAACAAATGAGAAAAAGCATTCTGAGATTTTTGAAAACATTTAAACCTCATGGGAATAATTTTTAAACTATGAACAGGACCGCAATATTTCTGATCATCATCCTGATGCTGGGCAGTTTTTCTGCCGAAGCCCAGCGCAAAAAAACCGTCAGGGCGATAGGCTCGGCCATCTCCCACGACCTTACCCCGGCACAAACCCGCGCCAAAGCCATTGAGGACGCCAAGCGCAACGCACTCAACAAGGCCGGCGTTTCCGAATCCATTTCGTTTACGGATTTCTCCTACAAGTTCGAGGACAACGAAAAGTTCGGCGAAATTTTCCAGGCCATATCCATGATCGAAACCGGCGGCGAGATCGTGGTGGATGAAGTGCTGAGCGAAACAAAGGATTTCAACGAGTTCGGGAACATGGTGGTAGAGGTTGAGATCGAAGCCACGGTTTACCGCCACCGCAAATCCGCCGACCCCACCTTTTTGCTGCGGGTGGACGGCATCGATGAGGTGTACCAGAATGAAGACCTGCTACAGTTTACCGTAACCCCCACGCAGGATGCCTACCTGAAAATTTTCAACATCACCGAGGAAAGCAGTTCGGTGCTGTACCCATACAGCAGCAAAGAAAACCCGCAGTACAACGACAAAACCGGCCAGCTTTTTAAAGCCAACGAGCCGCTACAGCTACCCGTGCACCCGGCCTACAGCGACGGATACTACCTCGAGGTGGACACCCCCGGCAAGGACCGGGAATTCAACATCCTGCTGTTTGTATTCACCAAACAGGACATCCCCTTCATCGAAGACCCCACCTTCAACAACGTAATGAAATGGATCTACTCCATCTCCCCCGACGAACGCGTAATGGCCCAGGAAGGGTTTGTGATTAAGAAGTGAGGGGGTTGGG
>JAGYLT010000195.1 GCA_018400545.1 Bacteroidales bacterium | reverse complement strand
ATAATTTCTACTAATCTCCAACATTTATTTTTGCTCAACGGCCTTGTTTCCATGATGCGCACGGTGTCGCCGATGTTACAATCGTTGTTTTCGTCATGGGCGAGAAATTTGGATGATTTTTTCACAAATTTCTTGTATATCGGGTGCTTCACCCTGCGTTCAACCTGTATCACGATGGACTTATCCATCTTGTTGCTTGTTACAAGGCCAGTTCGTTCTTTCCTTAACGATCTTGTTGTTTTGGCTTCCATTATGATGAAATCTAGTTAAATTTTCCTTCAAGTTGTCTTTTCCGGATTTCCGTTTTCAGTCTTGCAACAGTTCTGCGGTAATCCACAATTTTATTGGGGTTTTCAAGTGGTGAAACAGCATGATTGAGCTTGAGCTTATTCAATTGTTTCTCCTCTTCTTCCAACCTTTCGAGCAAATCGTCGTTCGACAATTCTGTTATGACGTTCTGTTTCATAATTGCTTCGTATTACAAGTGTTATTCCTGATAATCTCTTCTCACCACAAATTTTGTTGTTACCGGAAGCTTTTGGGCTGCCAGTCTGAGTGCTTCGCGAGCCACATCTAACGGAACACCGTCTGCTTCAAACAGGATTCTGCCCGGGGTTACCCTGGCAACAAAATATTCGGGAGCACCTTTTCCTTTACCCATTCGAACCTCAGCAGGCTTTTTTGTTACGGGCTTATCAGGAAATACTTTGATCCAAATCTGGCCTTCACGTTTCATGTAACGTGTCACGGCCTGACGTGCAGCCTCAATCTGACGCCCGGTGAGCCAGGCTGATTCGAGTGTTTTTATTCCGAACGATCCGAAAGCAAGCTGGTTACCCCTGTGGGCATCGCCCTTCATCCGGCCTTTCTGCTGCTTCCTGAATTTCGTTTTCTTTGGCTGTAACATTTCTTTTTAGATTATAAAGTGGTTAAACTTTTTGCATTATTTTCTCTGGCGTTGCCTCGACCTGGGCCTTCTTCCGCTGCCGCCACCTGATGGTCCTTTTTGCTTTTTATCGCCTGTTAAAACGGGAACGAGCTCGGGCTTGCCATAAATTTCACCCTTGCATATCCATACTTTAATACCAATTCGTCCGTAGGTGGTATGGGCTTCGGTGTTGGCATAATCAATATCGGCGCGGAGCGTATGCAAAGGAGTACGACCTTCTTTGTACATTTCGTTACGGGCCATTTCAGCGCCTCCCAACCGTCCGGAAATCAACACCTTTATACCTTCAGCACCAATACGCATGGTTGATGCAATGGAGGTTTTGATGGCACGCCTGAATGAAATCCTGCCTTCGATCTGCCTTGCAATTGCATTGGCAACGAGGGTGGCATCCAACTCCGGGCGCTTAATTTCGCTGATGTTGATCTGTATTTCTTTTCCGGTTAATTTCTTGAGCTCTTCCTTGAGCTTATCCACTTCCTGTCCGCCTTTACCGATAATGATACCCGGACGGGCCGTGTAAATGGTAACAGTAACAAGCTTGAGGGTGCGCTCGATGTAAATCCTGGCAATCCCAGCTTTTGAAAGACGGGCGTGGAGGTACTTCCTGATCTTGTCGTCTTCAACCAGCTTGACGTCAAATGATTTGCCGCCGTACCAATTGGACTCCCAGCCTTTAATGATTCCTAACCTTAATCCTATAGGATGCGTTTTTTGTCCCATTAATTATTGTGATATTGATTATTATTCTCAGTTAATTATTCGGTATCAATGTCTATTTCTTTCCTGGCATCAAGAACGACAGTTACATGATTGGAACGTTTACGGATACGGTGTGCTCTACCCTGCGGTGCAGGACGAATACGCTTGAGTACCCTGGCGCTGTCAACCTGTATGGATTTGATGTAGAGGTTGTAGTCTTCCATCCGCACACCTTCGTTCTTTTCCTGCCAGTTAGCAATAGCAGAAAGCACGAGCTTATAAAGACGGCCTGCTGCATCGTTGGGTTTAAATTTCAAAATATTCAAAGCAGATTCCACATCCTTTCCCCTCACCAGGTCAGCCATCAGCCTCATTTTCCTGGGCGATGTGGGACAGTTGTTTAAGCTGGCCATGTAAGTGTTCTTCCTGGCTTCTTTTCTGGCTTCCGCTGCCAATTGTTTACGTGATCCCATGATTATATCGTCTTTACTTTGTTATCTTATTTTTTGCTACCTGCGTGACCCCTGAACTGACGGGTTGGTGCAAATTCACCCAGCTTGTGACCTACCATATTCTCGGTAACGTAAACGGGGATGAACTTGTTTCCGTTGTGAACGGCGATGGTCAAACCAACAAAATCAGGAGAAATAATGGATGCCCTTGACCAGGTTTTGATCACCGACTTCTTTTTAGAGGCCTGTGCTTCCAATACTCGTTTTTCGAGTTTATAATGAATGTATGGACCTTTTTTAAGCGAACGACTCATTGTATGCTAAGATTTACTGAATTATTTCTTCCTTCTTTCGATGATATATTTATTTGATGCTTTCTTGGGTGAACGGGTCTTGTAGCCTTTTGCAGGCAGACCTTTTCTTGACCTCGGCAATCCGCCGGAAGCCCTGCCTTCACCACCACCCATCGGGTGATCGATCGGGTTCATCACAACACCCCTTACGCGTGGCCTGCGGCCCAACCAGCGGCTGCGGCCGGCTTTTCCTGAAATTTCGAGGCTGTGATCCATATTGGAAACAATCCCGATGGTAGCCTTACAGGTTTGGAGAAGCATGCGGGTCTCCCCGGAAGGAAGCTTGATAACGGCATACTTTCCGTCTCGTGTCATTAACTGAGCGTATGATCCGGCGCTTCTGGCCATCTTTCCACCCTGTCCCGGACGGAGTTCAATATTGTGAATCAGCGTACCGAATGGTATCTCGCTCAAATACATGGTGTTTCCAACATCCGGCGCTACTCCTTTGCCCGACTTGATTTTGTTGCCAACTTTAATACCGTTGGGAGCAATGATGTACCTTTTCTCACCATCTTCGTACTGAACCAGAGCAATGCGTGCACTTCTGTTCGGATCGTATTCCACGGAGAGCACTTCAGCACTTATACCTTCTTTATCTCTGCGGAAATCGATTTTACGATATTTCTGTTTATGACCGCCACCCAAATAACGCATGGTCATTTTACCCTGATTATTCCTACCGCCAGACTTCTTCTTTGCCTCAAGCAAACTCTTTTCAGGTTTGTCGGTAGTTATCTCATCAAACGCGCTAATTAACTTAAAGCGTTGACTGGAGGTCGTCGGTTTGAATTTTTTTAAAGCCATTATATCTTAAATATTGCTGTAAAAATCAATTGTTTCACCTTCGGCTAATGTGATGATAGCCTTTTTTGTTGCTTTGGTTTTTCCGTTGATCAGGCCGGTTTTTGTGTACCGCGATTTGCTTTTGCCTGCGTAGTTGATGGTATTCACTGACACCACTTCAACACCGTACAATTCTTCAACAGCCTTTTTGATCTCAACCTTGTTGGCATCTTTGTGCACCATGAAACCGTACCTGTTTAGCTTTTCGCCAAGATCAGTCATCTTCTCGGTAATGATCGGCTTATTTAGAATAGTCATTTTTACCTTCGTTTTGGTTTATCCTACTCAAATTAGTTCTTGAACAACTCGTCAATATCTTTCACCGAACTTTCTGCCATCAATATCTGGTTTGCATTCAGTATGTCGTAGGTGTTGATGTTGTTGGAGTTGATATATTTTACGTTCTTCAGGTTCCTGGATGAGAGATACACATTCTGCCGGGTTTCGGGCATAATTAGCAGTACCTTCTTTTCGCTGAGTTCGAAACTACTGAGCAACTGAATAAAATCCCTGGTTCTGGGTGCTTCGAAGTTAAAATCTTCGAGAACGGTAATATTTTCAGAACCGGCTTTGTAAGACAATGCAGATTTTCTTGCAAGACGTCTGAGTTTCTTGTTCAATTTAAAATCATAGCTTTTGGGTCTGGGTCCAAAAACACGACCACCACCTCTGAAGATCGGGCTTTTGATGGATCCTGCCCTGGCTGTACCTGTACCTTTCTGACGCTTAATCTTCCGTGTACTTCCGGTTATCTCAGCTCTTTCTTTAGCTTTGTGTGTACCCTGACGCCTTCTGGCCAAAATCAGTTTCACATCGAGGTAGATTGCATGATCGTTGGGCTCGATACCATAAATGGCATCATCGAGTTCAACGGTGCGATCCGTCTTTTGTCCGCTGGTATTATAAACTGTTAGCTCCATCTTTCAACAATTACATATGATCCGTTAGGTCCTGGTACTGAACCTTTAACAAGAATCAGATTATTACTTTTATCAATTTTCATCACCTGGAGGTTAATCATTTTAACACGCTGATTTCCCATCCGGCCTGCCATACGCATTCCTTTAAAAACGCGCGATGGCCATGAAGAAGCACCAATTGATCCGGGTGCACGCAGTCGGTTATGCTGACCGTGAGTCTGGTCGCCAACACCATGGAAACCATGACGTTTGACTACCCCCTGGAAACCTTTACCTTTTGAAATGCCGACCACATCAATAAATTCGCCTTCCACAAAAACGTCGGCTCCCAATTCTTCACCTACCTTTTTCTGGTGTCCAACCTCAAACCTTGTAAATTCTCTGATGATTTTCTTTGGTGATACACCTGCCTTGGCAAAATGCCCTTTAAGGGCTTTGGTGGTGTGTTTATCCTTCTTTTCATCGTAGGCCAACTGAATGGCTTCGTATCCATCGGTTTCTTTGGTTTTAACCTGTGTTACCACACATGGACCAGCTTCGATGACGGTACAGGGAACATTTTTCCCGTTGTCGTCGAATATGGAGGTCATACCGATTTTTTTTCCTATTATTCCAGACATTATATAATAATGTTAAGTTCTTTCAAATTACACTTTAATTTCAACCTCAACACCGCTTGGCAATTCAAGCTTCATCAGTGCATCAATGGTTTTTGTGGTCGAACTGTAAATGTCGAGCAATCGTTTGTACGACGACAATTCAAACTGCTCCCTGGATTTCTTGTTTACGAATGTGGATTTGTTTACCGTAAAAATCTTCTTGTTTGTAGGCAACGGTATCGGTCCACTAACTACAGCTCCTGTGTTTTTTACAGTCTTTACGATTTTCTCGGTTGATTTGTCAACCAGGTTATGATC
>JAGYLT010000194.1 GCA_018400545.1 Bacteroidales bacterium | reverse complement strand
AAAGCTGTGTGCCAATTCCGTCGTGCAGTTCAGAAGCAAGCCGTTTGCGCTCATTGAGTTCGGCTTCAAGCACAGCCTGGTTTTTTTCGTTGGAATACCTGAGTTCCCGGCGGTGCATTTTTGCCGTTTCCTGTTGCCGCACTCTCGACAGGTACAAATAATAAAGCAATGAGAGCGATCCAATAACGAAAATTGAAATTATTACAATGAGCACCAGGGTATTCTTGCGCTGGGCAAGCAGCAGGGCCTGCCTTTTCATTTCCATGTCCTGCATCTCCATTTTGCTGCTGAGCTGTTCTATTTCAATGTTGTAAACCTGGAACGTTTCTGACTGGCTGATCATTTTCGACTTGTGCTCATTGGCAAGCCTGTAATAGTGGAAGGCTTTGGTGTCGTTGCCAAGCTTTTCGTAATACTGCGCGTAAACTTCATGGAGTTTGTAAAGTAATTTGTCGCTGTTGTGCTGATTTACAAGATTTTTTGCGGCATGAAGATAAGCTCCTGCCATCTCAGTTTTCCCAAGTTTAACATAAGCGCCGGCAAGTTCCAGTTTGGGATAAATGTTTAATGGTGTGAGTTTCAAATTATCGGCAATGCTATCGCTAACCAGAAAATTATCGATGGCCTTTGGGTAGTCACCGGTCTCCTCATAAAAAATTCCATTTTCAAGGTAAATATTGCTCAGGCCATAATTATTGTTGGTAGCTTCAGCATGTTCAAGTGCTTTGTTGATAGAAATGAGTGCCGAATCCGGTTGGTTGGTTTCTAAAAAATATTTGGCCATGTGGTTGCTTGCAGAAGAAATGCCCAGGTGGAAATTTTCACGGGTGAAAATCTCATCGGCCATTTTATAGTATTGTCTTGCTTTGTTAATATCCCCTATCTCGAAATACACCCTTCCCACGCTGTTGAAAACCCAGGCAATTTTCAGTTCATCACCTTGCTTCTGATAAATTTCCAATGATTTCAGCCACATGCCGAGGGCATCCTTGTAGCGGTAAGTTAAAAAATTAACGGTGCCAATATTTTCGTAGGCCTCGGCAATGTACTGCTGTTTGCTATATTTCATGGCATATTCGAGGTAGGCATAAAAAGTCTCAATGGATTTGCCGTACATGGCCTGGTTGCGGTAATAGATGCCCAGGATATTGTAGTAAGGGATGAGCTCTTCGGTGATGCTGTCATTTTTGGATTCCGCGAGTTTTTCCCGCGCAATGGCCAGTGCCGAATCCGGATGGGATAAGAGCAGATTCACTGCTTCGATGTAGTCGTCACGATAAGGTATCGAATTGTCTGTTTTGGCATCATCCGTTAGACCATTTCCACCCGGTGAGCGCAAAAACCAAAACAAAACAAATGTAATCATCAGGACGGAAACCACCAAAATGAGTGACAAAACCATTCCCGGTTTTTTTTGCTTTCTCCAAAATCGTGAATTTTTACGCAACATTCGATTAATCTTTTTTACTGACATAACCGCCAGGCGTATTCATTTTTCCCGGCCACGGGCATTTTGCTTTATTTCAATGGTTTGGCACCGTAGCTTTATCCTGTTGTCTGCCGCCAAAATTAGACGAATTGATTGAAATTAGCACCTCCCTGACCCAAAATACCCTAAATGTGGTATTGTCAGCACTAACAGGTAAAAATACTTTTGTTGCGAAAAACTGCTTCACTAATTTTGGCGTAAAACAATTGGACCATGAAACAACTTTTCCAGGCTCTGACCACCTTTCTTCTCGCAGTTGCAATGCTGCAAAACTGCCAGTTATCCCTGGCCGCTAATCCCTCAACATCCGGTGAAACCACCGGGAACTATAATGGTGAAAAACGAATCGAATATCAACTAACCCTTTACGCAAATCCTGAAGAGGGCGGCGAGGTGATCGGCTCGGGAATTTATGAAGCAGGGGAATCGATTTACATACAGTGTACGGAAAATGATGGCTGGGATTTGTACAATTGGACCTGGAATGGTGAGCATTATACCTGGTTTCAAAACTTTTCATTCACAATGCCAGAGGAGGATGTGGAGTTTACCGCAAATTTTCAGTTGGTTTATGAACTCAACCTTGACGTTTCTCCGGAGGGTTCCGGCAATGTGAGCGGTGCTGGTGAATATCCTGAAAATGCGAGCGTTACGGTTAACGCTTATGGCAGTTTCGGATACGATTTTGTGAACTGGACAGATGCCGATGGCCAGTTGGTAAGCAGCTATCCGGATTTTTCATATACCATGCCTGCAGAAGACATAACGCTTACCGCAAATTTTGATGAAGAAGAACCTGTATTTATTTCTGAATTTCCGTGGGAAGAAAATTTTGAAGGCGGGGAATTCCCTCCTGATGGCTGGACAAAAATCAATGTGCTGGGGAATATGCTTTGGACGAGCAAGGATGCACCGGGTGGCGGATTTTGCGCCTATCATGTTTATGGCCTCAATCAGGAAGACGACTGGCTGATTACGCCGGGGATCGTAATACCTGATAACGGCGAGTACATACTCAGTTTCCGCAATTACAATTACTATGCTTCCTATTACCCCGGATACGGTGGCAACAGTTTGCTGATATCCACCGGAAGCCCTGACCCTGCGGACGAAGATTTTGAACTGATCTGGTCGCCCGAAACCGTGGTTGAGGCGTGGGAAGAAACCACACTCGACATCACCGAATATGCCGGCGATACCATCTTCATGGCATTTCGCTACTATGCCGAATACACCCACGACTGGTATGTGGATGACGTGAAAGTAACCGGGGTATCACAAATGACCATAAATCCGGACGCAATCAATGAAGTGATGCAGCCGGGTGAAATTGATACACTTACGTTGGAAATCCAGAATTCGGGATCGGGCGCACTTGAATACACTGCCATGGTGCAGGTACCGTTAAACAGGATACCTGAAAAAGCCAAGCTTTCTGCAGAAACTCCTTCCGGGAAACCGATTGATGAACTTGCATACAGTAAAACCCCTGAAGGAATCCATTCCGGAAATAATTCCAGGAATACGGTTTTGCATTACGATGGCGAAAATGATGGAGGCGTAGGTTTGCTAAGCGGTGGTGAACTCACCGTTGCAGCAATGTTTCCTACCGGCCTGACTATCCTTTATAATGAATACCAGATGAAATCGGTGGATATGTTTTTGGTGAGCGGAGCAACAGAGGCAAAAGTTAAAGTATGGGGTGCAGGCACGCCCACCGAACCGGGCATCTTGCTCTACGAACAGCCTTTTGAGCCGGAAGATTTCAGTTGGAACAAAGTTCAGTTGACCATTCCTCTATACCTCAACGGCGAGGACATCTGGGTTGGATATTCCGCAACGCATGGCGCCGAAACCACACCTGTAGGGATCGATGCCGGGCCTGCCGTTTTGGGGGGCGACTGGTTGTATTTCAACAACGAGTGGTCCCGCCTGTCGGAAGTCTCGTCATTCAATTCAAATTTCAACATCAGGGCAAATTTAATCCTTGACGATTACTGGCTTTCTGTCTCTCCCGGCTCCGATACCATTGCTCCCGGTGAATCCGAAATTCTCGACGTGGTGATCAATGCAGAAAATCTTGAGGTTGGCAGCTACGAATCGGATATTATAATCAACACCAACGATCCGGTTAATGCTGTTACCACCATCCCTGTAACATTAGATGTGCTGGTAGGTATTGAAGAAACAAAAAAAGAAATAGTGATGATTTATCCCGTTCCTGCCAACAACACGCTGAACATCAGTGCCACAACCGGAATAACTTCCGTTGAAATTTTCAATGCATCCGGCGAACAGATAAAACACATTCAAGGCAACGGCCTAACAACCATCAGGCTAAACACAAAGCAGCTTCCACCGGGAATATATCCCGCAAAAATCCTTTGCGATGATGGAATGGTGTTGACCCGAAAAATCATTATTCAATAACCAGATAATTATTTTTATGAAAAGGAAACTACAATTATCAACTATTTTAATTTTTTGTGCTTTTTCACTTCAGGCACAGTGGCTCTATTGGGGCGATGGCGAATACCAGAATTTCCAGGCAAACCCCTGGGCCGGGGTGCAGCTCGACCTTGCTTTGCGTTTCGAACCGGCTGATTTATCAACCTATGACGGAAAAAGCATAACTAAAATAAAATTCCATCCGGGGCCTGTTCAGAATACTGCCGGCTATCAGCTTAAAATCTGGGAGGCCGATCCGGGCGCATTGCCTGTGCTGATGTACACCCAGCCTGTATCTATGGTAACTTTTGGCCAGTGGAACGAAATTGATCTTAACACATCATGGACCATCAATGCAGCAAAGGAATTGTGGTTTGGCGTGAGCATCTCTCAGGGTGGAACGGTTGGTTATGATGCAGGACCCGCAGAGCCGGGCAAAGGCAACAAGTTCGGGAATGGCTTTGAATGGTTCGACTGGGGTGACGGAAACTGGCTTGTGCAGGCGCTCATCTCAGGTGGTAGCACGCCGTCATACAACCTGACCCTGATTTCAGACCCTGAAGAGGGCGGAACGCTTTCAGGAGCAGGTACCTATCAGGCAGGCGAAGACATCGAAGTTGAAGCGGTGGCCAATCCTGATTTTGAATTTGTGAACTGGACCGATGGCGATGAGGTGGTGAGTGCTCAACCTTCGTTTACCTATACCATGCCGGAGGAAAACGTCACACTCATTGCCAACTTCGAATCTACCATTCCGCAATATACCCTTAGCCTGACAGCAAACCCTGAAAACGGGGGGACGCTGAGCGGTGCAGGCGTATATGCCGAAGGGGAAGAAATCACTGTTTCTGCATCAGCCAATGAAAGTTTCAGCTTTATCAACTGGACGCAGGACGGCACCGTGATCAGTACAGAGGCAAGTTTTGTTTTTGTGATGCCTGAAGAAAACGCGGAGCTCGTTGCCAATTTTAATCTGATCTATCCTGATTTTTATGAGGCAACCATCGGGGAAGGCCAGCAATTTCCGCAGGAAGTACGCATGCCTTTCGATTTTGATTGGCGCAACAGTGTGAGCCAGACGCTCTACTATCCCGATGAACTGGGCATCAGCAGGGGCATGGTGGATCAGTTGACCTATTTTAAAAATTTCTCACAGGATGTGATGGATAAAGAGGTGAAAGTATGGATGGGTGAAACTACCCGCCAGCACCT
>JAGYLT010000193.1 GCA_018400545.1 Bacteroidales bacterium | reverse complement strand
AATTAAGGACTATCAAATAACTTCTCCAGGCCTACCTCAATTTTCCCTAATTTTACCCGCTCAAGTTTAAACCAAAAAATATCAAATGATGAAGAAACTGCTTTTAACGCTAACATGCTTGTTTGCAGGGCTGATGATGATGGCCGGCCCTGTGGAAACACTGCTTAAAACCACCGGCAACGCCGACGACTACCCGGGCAGTGATTTCGTTACCGTGTTCGACAGCACCCGTGTAGAGGTGCAGGAAACCGGGCTGGGGTACTTCTACACCCACCAGTTGTTTAAGATACTGAACAAAAAAGGCGCGTTGGACAAACGCGTGATCGACTACGGCTACGATCCGCTTTCGGCTTACGTGGAGATACGGATGGTGAAGATCTACCGCAAAGACGGAACCGTAGAGGAAATCGACCTCTCAAAAATCCGGGACTATGCAGCACCTGCACGCATGATCTACTGGGGTGCCCGCGAAAAAATGATAGAGGTGGGACGCCTCGAACCCGGCGACGCCATAGAGGTGAAGCTGTTTAAAAAAGGGTTCACCTATGCGCTGCTGATGCAGGAGGAAGATGAGGAAAGATTCATCCCACCCATGCGCGGCCATTTCTACGACATTGTGCCGTTCTGGAGCAGCAACCACATGCTGGAAAAAACTTATACGGTGAACATGCCCGCCGACAAACCCATGCAGTTTGAATTTTATCACGGCGAATGCCGCGCTTCCAAACGCTTCCACGGCGACCGCACCATTTATACCTTTACCAAAACCAACATTGAACCGCTGAAACGCGAGCCCAACATGGTGGATGCCTCCGATGTGGCGCCCAAGCTGCTCATGTCCACCAGCCCCGACTGGGAGGCCAAGTCGCTTTGGTTTTACGGCGTAAACGAGGACTACAACGCCTTCGATCCCACCCCGGAAGTGGAGGAATTTGTGGATGAATTGCTGAAAGACGCCAAAACCGAGATGGACAGCGTGTCGATCCTCACCCACTGGGTGGCCGACAACATGCGGTATTCCGGCATTTCGATGGGCCCCGGCGAGGGCTATACCCTGCATAATGCCGAGATGAACTTCAGGGACCGCTGCGGTGTTTGCAAGGACAAGGCCAGTCTGCTGGTTGCTTTCCTGCGTGCCGCCGAATTTGAATCCTATCCCGCCATGACCATGGCCGGGTCGCGCATCGAGGACATCCCCGCCGACCAGTTTAACCACAGCGTAACGGTGGTGAAACTCTCCGACGGCAAGTACCACCTCCTCGACCCCACCTGGGTGCCATTTGTGCGTGAGTTGTGGTCCAGCGCCGAGCAACAGCAAAACTACCTGATGGGCCTGCCCGAAGGCGCCGACCTGATGATCAGAAGAGTTGCGTACAAATGATCTTGCCTTTCTGATTAAAATCATCCACAATATTCCAGTGCATGGCGAGCAATTCCTCGGTGAAAACATCGATGTCACCAAAATGATGATAAAACGAAGCCCGGGATGACCCAACCGTATCACTGATCTTTTTAATGCTCAGGTTGTCAGGACCGTGTTCGCCGAATTGCCTGTATCCTTCCTCAAGCCATATTTCTCTGGCGGATTTTGTGTTTGCGTAACTCATAACGTGTTCATCGCAGCCGGTTTAAATTCTGTATAAAAGTACATATTTTTTGTTTGTTTTTTGATCATTGCAACATTTATTAAATTGAACATCCATGGTGATGCATTGACATCAGGAGGGGTTATTTGATTCATTAAGGATTTAATGTCAGAAGATTATGGGAAAAAGTGCAATTATTCTCAGTGAAAAAGGATAAAAGGTTGAATTATTCTCATTTAAAATCAAATTATATGGCTATTATTCTCAGTAAAAAGTATTAATTTTGTGTAATGTTCTCAGTATGGTATACTAAATATCTAACAAACAGGAAATATGAATATCAATGATTTACGACAGATAGTTGAAGAACAAAAAGCTGAATTAGCTTTCTTCAAGGATCCAAATGTAATTTTGAGGGAAAAGGTAAAGGACATCAATCTTCAAAGTCATCTGGCACAAATTATTACCGGCATTCGCAGATGTGGCAAATCCACGTTGGCATGGCAGGTTTTACAGCAAAAGAATTTTGCATATGTCAATTTTGATGATGAGCGGTTCCTCAATTTTGAAGCTGAAAAACTGAATTAATACCGTTCTTTTACCAATTTTATCGTAGCCTCCTTTTTTCCGTTGTTATAAAAGCTAAGAAAATACACACCGGTCTTTAGCGTAGTGCCATAGTTGTTGTCGTCCTGCCATGTCAGGTGGTAATCGCCGTGGGGCATGGTGGCATCGAGCAGGGTTTTTACGGTTTTTCCGTTAATGTCGCTAATCATAATTTTAACATCGCCCCGCTTTTCCATTTTAAAATCCACAAAGGCATGCACATAAAAAGGATTTGGGTAAACCGAAATCTGATAAGCATCCTGTGCCTGCCCAGGCTCGTGTACCGAAACGGTGGTATCCTGGTATTCGTAGGCACCCATATCTATATGCCCGCCCGAGATGCGTGCTCTGCCTGCCAGGTCGGTGGCGGGCAGGTGCACGGTGTCCATGTTGTGCATGTACAGCACATAGCGGCCATTTTCTTCGCGGATATAGGGCGGATCCATCCCCACTTCCCACATAGGTGTACCGGCATTGATGCAGGGCGAATCATCCTGCAGATAGTAAGCGGTATCGCCCTTGCAGGCCCACAGCGGGTCTTCGTCTATATTGCCCTCAAGCCAGTTGAGGATGTGCATATTTTGCCAGTTCATTATATCATCTTCCCCACCCTCAAAGTTGGAATAAGAAATATTGGCTGTTGCCGGGAATTCTGATCCCATAGCACTGCCCAGGCTAAGCTCTTTAAGCGAATCGCCATGCATGATGGTGTTGTAAAAGTTCACTTCGGAGCCACCATCCACAACTGTAGCAAAGGTTTCATCGCCCCGGCCAATATTATTGCCGATGGTGGCATTTATCAAATTTACTCTTGCACGATAAGATATTGCAAGTGCAACCTGCGTTCCTTCTCCCCAAATTGGGTGGGGACAACGCAGATTATCGGTAATCTGTAGATTGGAGATAGAGCCTGAAAAGCGGTCATCTTCCCATAAATGTCCACTGATAACCATTCCCCCTCCCTCGCCTCCGGTCTGAAAAGGATTTGCATCAGGCCCACAGTTTCTGATAATTATATTTTCACACCGAAAGGTTCTTTTTTTATCTATTAACCCACTACCAAAACCTATGGCAAGTCCTCCTTTCAGGTTACGACATTCAAGATTTTTTATCGTCAACTTATCTGGATGATCAATTCCTAAGCCAGGTCTCCCTGAATGATCACAATCATGTATTAAAATGTTTTCGATGTTTGCCTTAATGGATGGAAGGAAATACATTCCGCCACCTGACATTTCCTTATCACCCTCAAAAGCATTTCGCATGGTAATATTTTTAATCGAAAAGGTGGTTTGAAAACCACTACTCATATAGAAATAATAGGATGAATCGGCATCGAAGATGGTATTTTCTTTGCTTTCGCCCACCAGCGATACATAGCTTCTTCCGTTAAAAGGGAAGCGTTCATGGTTGGTGGATGGTGAATAAATGCCATCGAGCAGGTGAATCGTCAAGGGATTTGTGCTATCAGAAGCAATCAGCTTACAGGCATACGATACAGTTTTAAGCGCAGTTGCGGGCGTAAGGCCATCGTTGGCATCGTCGCCGATGGCAGGGTCAACATACAAATCCTCATTTACCGGCGTTAATTTCCCATGGTCAACTGATATAGTAACATCATTGTTTGGAAAGTTCAGGATGTCATAAGAGTAAATAAAATGGTAATCGGGATTTAACACAGTGCAAGTGTCCAGAATGATAGCCATTGGCCCACTATAGCTTTGCTTGGCGATGTCGGCTCCAATTATACCATAGTTTAAATAGACGCTATTTTTGTTTATTCGGTCAAAATATATTTCTGATTCATACCTGTTGTAAATTCCACCACCTGATCCGTAGGCACGGTTATTTTTGATAATATTACCGGACAAAAACAGCTTGCTGAACATCATATAAATTCCACCACCACCTCTTGCATTATTATTGCAAATTATATTTGAATTAAGGTGTACATTCTTAGATTCGTTGACTCTTACGCCGCCGCCCACCTTTGGGTTACCGAAACCGTTGCCGTTTGTAAGGGTAAATCCCGTAACAATAATTTTAGATTGACCAAGCCCATTAATGTATATACAACCTCCTGTTTGATTTCCATCGATAATTGTATTGTAAATATCCTCCCGATTTTGTGTGACAAGGAATAAACTGGCAAGGGTAATATCCTTTTGGTGAACAATTATCAGATTTTCGTAATAGATGCCTGGATAAACCAAAACAGTATCGCCTGACGAGGCCGCCAAATATGCTTCCTGAATTACTGTAAAGTCGCCGGTACCATCCTGCTTAACGGTTAGAATGGTGGCAGTGAGTAAAGCGGGATAAAATAAAATAGTGATAAACAAAAGTCTTATTGCTGTCGGCAGAGCCAGTGTTTTACAGATGTATTTTTTGTGTAGTCGCATAAAACTTATTCTACAAACTTTATTATTCAATATTTTCATGTGTATTGCGGTTTTTAATTTTTATAATAAAATTATTGGTGTCAGGTGTACTATTTTGGATTTCTCGCTGCCGGCCATCTATGCTCAGGCTGTAGAAGTAAACACCATTCACGGCATCCGATCCGTCATCGTGAGTGCCATACCATTTGGTATGGTAAAGCCCTTTGGGCATATCGCCGTCAATTAGTGTGGCTATTGTTCGTCCGTTGATATCACGGATTAGTAGCTTAACGTAAGCTATCTCTTCCATCCTGATGGTAAAAGTGGTTTCACCGGTAGAAGGATTGGGAGCGCAGCTTACTTCGACCCGTCTATCTGGCGCAACAGCATTAGCATCTGATTTGAGTGAGACAGCATGATACGGGGCGTTTTCTCCCTTATACAGCGTTCGGCTTACGTATTTTTTATCCACAGGATCGAATACTGCATAATTGCCTGGCTCAACCGGAGTCGATTTATAGCCACTCCAGGTTTCAAAGTTCAGTGGCGTTCCCTCCGGAACTCCCTGCAGATATGCACTCA
>JAGYLT010000192.1 GCA_018400545.1 Bacteroidales bacterium | reverse complement strand
GCGGTAACGTTTTTTGGAGTCCTTGTTGTCGATCATCGGGTCGTTGAATGCATCAACATGGCCGGAGGCTTTCCATGTTGTGGGATGCATAAAGATTGCTGCATCCAGTCCCACAATATTTTCGTGGTATTGCACCATGGCTTTCCACCAATAATCTTTGATGTTGTTTTTGAGTTCAACACCCATCTGGCCGTAATCGTAAACGGCACTCAATCCATCGTATATCTCACTGGACTGAAACACAAACCCATACTCCTTGGCATGGGCTATGATCTTCTTTAAAAGGTCTTCATTATTTGCCATGCGGCAAAAGTACACGATTTTTTTTCAAAATAAATCCCAAAATTGTTTAGGTTGAAATCCTAAAAAAATCCATATCTGTTTTAAATCCTTCCTGTTATTTTTTATTTTTGGAAACTCATCAAAAATACAGCATTATGAGTAACCAAAACGATTTCACATTATCAGGGCAAATCATCGATCTGAAAGCCAATAAAATATTCCCTGGAATTGTAACTGTAAAAGAAGGAAAAATCCAATCCGTTGAACCTGCACGCAATGTGGATGATCAGTATATTCTCCCCGGTTTGATCGACGCGCATGTGCATATCGAAAGCAGCATGCTGGTCCCGTCGGAGTTTGCCCGGCTGGCTTCGGTGCATGGAACTGTGGCCACGGTTTCCGATCCCCACGAAATTGCCAACGTGCTTGGTGTTGACGGTATTCACTACATGATTCATAACGGCCGCAAGGTTCCGTTTAAATTTTATTTTGGGGCTTCATCATGTGTGCCGGCCACTGGTTTTGAATCTTCAGGTGCCGCCATTGATGCCAGACAGATTGATGAACTGATGAGTTCGTCGGAGATCAAATATATGTCGGAAATGATGAATTATCCCGGTGTGCTTTTTAAGGATAAGGAGGTGATGGAAAAGATTGCGGTAGCCAAAAAATACAACAAGCCCATCGACGGCCATGCCCCGGGTTTGAAAGGCGACGATGCCCGAAAATATATTGAAGCCGGGATTACCACTGATCACGAATGCTTCACCATGGAAGAAGCGCTGGATAAAATTAAATACGGCATGAAAATCCAGATTCGTGAGGGAAGTGCTGCCAAGAATTTCGAGGCGCTGGTGGACCTGCTCGGAACGCATCCCGACAAGGTGCTTTTCTGCTCCGATGACAAACACCCCAATGATCTGGTGGAAGGGCACATCAATCAGTTGGTCAGGCGTGCCATCGCCAAAGGTTTTGATCCGATGGTGGTTTTAAAAAGCTGCATCGTCAATCCCATCCATCATTACAATCTGGATGTCGGCTTGCTGCAACCGGGTGATGACGCCGATTTTATCGTGGTGGATAACCTGGATGATTTCCATGTGAAAGAAACCTATGTGCAGGGCCAATGCATCGCCAAAGATGGCCAGACTTTGCTGGATTCCATAAAAGAGAACGAACCCAATATTTTCAGGGCTGAAAAAATATCGGTAGCGGATATTTCTGTTCCGGCAAACGCGAACCGGATCAAGGTGATCAAAGCCATGGACGGACAGTTGATTACCGGCAAGCTGATCGAAGATGCGAAAGTTGAAGATGGCAACATTGTTTCGGATACCAGCCGCGATATTTTAAAAATGATGGTGATGAACCGCTACCAGCAGTCTGAGCCTGCCCTGGGGTTTATTCATGGATTTGGTTTTAAATCGGGTGCCATTGCATCCACGGTTGCCCACGACAGCCACAATATCATTGCAGTTGGTGCATCCGATACCGACATGGTTGAAGCTGTAAATCTGCTGGTGGAATCACGAGGCGGAATTGCTTTTGTGAATGGAGCTAAAAAGCATGTACTGCCTTTGCCGGTTGCCGGATTGATGTCGGCAGATGATGGCTATGAGGTGGCAGCAGCATACGAAAAAATAGATGCCCTGGCCAAAAGCCTCGGCTCATCGCTCAAAGCGCCGTTTATGACCTTGTCATTTATGGCGTTGCTGGTTATACCCGAACTGAAACTCAGCGATGAAGGCTTATTCGACGGGGGGAAATTTGCATTTACAGAACTGATGGAAGCCTGAAAATAGCAGATTCAATTCCCGGTTTGAAAGGTTAATTTTTGGGATAAAATATCCGGATTCATGTTTTTTCTAAAAATCCATTACTCTACTTTGTTTGTAAATAAAGGCTTGCAGGAAAAATTAACAAACAAACATATTTATTTATTTGAGATATCAATTTTTTTTTATTTTTGCGTAAAATAATTCGAGATATGGGAAAGAAATTAAAACTTGACATCGAGAAGCTGGAAGCAGCAGCCAGCAAACTCAGGGCTATTGCACACCCCATGCGCATTGCCGTTATCGACCTCCTCCACGAACGGGAACTTAGTGTTACCGAGATTTACGAGCGGTTAAGCATCGAACAGGCTTCGGCCTCGCATCATTTAAATATCCTGAAAAACAAAGGTGTTCTGGCATCCAGACGCAGAGGTAAGAAAATATTCTACTCATTGAAGAATCAAACACTTACTGAAATTATTGATTGCATCAACCGCTGTAACGAAAGTTAAAGCAGCTTTTGATGTATTTGTGATCAGATCAGAACTTAGGGCAGAGCCCAGGTTTCTTCGATATCCCAGTTGGCCCGCACCTGGATTTCAGCCGGAAAATAAAAGACGTTTTCCGGCTGTCTTTTTTCCGTATATATCCCCGTATCCCAGCTTCTGTTTCGCCACTTATCCTGAATCGCCTTTAGCAGATACATTCCGGGTTTTAAAAAATCCAACTCCAGCGTTTGGGCTTCTGTGATGTAATGTTCCTGCAAAATTCTTTCTTTTTCATTAAGCAGTTGGATGATATATGGATGTTCTCCCGGTTCCAGCTTCAGGATCAGTTTGCCATACGCTCTTATTTCACCGGTAGTAAAAGCAGCTTCCAGCGAATCGTTGGTTAGATCGTAAATGCTGTAAAAGGAAGAATCCGGAAACAGAAATTCATAATTGGTGGCCTCTTCCAATTCATAATCCAGCTCAAAAATCAAACCGATGCTGTCATACGGCATGAAAGGTGCGCCGGTCATCGTATCCTCTCCGGCAATAAACCGGGTGGTTGTAAAATCCCATGATTGAAGTGGGTTGCCCATGATGAGGCGGAATGGTTTGCCCAACTCAATTTTACTCCCGCTGGCATTTGTCCGGATGTTGATCCGCTTTACGGTTTGCTCATCTTTTCTACCCTTCGGTCTGCTGTCCTGTTCCTTCAATCTGCCAAAAGCAATCATCAGTGTATCCAGGATCGTATCGCCGTCGGCAACGGAAATTTCCAGGCTGTCGAGGCTCATATCTTTAATCCAGACAGTCAGCGAATCGCGATGCCGGTTAAGTTGCTCTATTTTCCAGTCGCTCCCCGGATCCTGATTGATGACGGTAAACTTTGGATCATCGGCGGGAAATGCATAATTGAGCCTGAATTTCGGCGGCCAGAAAACATCCTCCTCGAGGAGCCGCTGTGTGGAATCTACCTGTTGAAACATAAATAACTGGTAATACTTGTCGTACATGCGTTGCACAACTGCCGAATCGGCCGGGATACTGTCAGCGGCTGCAAACAGCGAATCACTTTCAGGCAGGGTGTCTGGCTCCGGTTTTTCAATAATTTCAGGCCTGATAAGGGAATCCAGAAAAGCAATCTCTTCATTGGGCTGATTGAACAGGTAGTTATTATCCACATCATTGAGCGCGAAAAGCTGGTAGGGAAGGTCGCGCAGATTCCGCAACTGAAACTGGCCATTGATGTCTGTTTTTGCTACATAAAGTGGACGTGTCAGCATAGGGATGGAATCATCGGGAACGGTATCCACGGAGGGCGGAAAAAGCATCACAAACAGATCCTCCCGGGGCTGCAGGTTAAAGGCGTTTACCACCTCGCCGCCAATGGCCAGTGTGTCGATGTAATCGCCGGTTGAAAATGCATACAGGTAATTGGTCAGCGGATTTTCTTCGGTAAGGTCAACGATGGCATTCCCAAAAAAAATGGTGTAGGTGGTGTTGGTCATGAGTTCTTCCTGCAGGTCGATGATCAGGGTTTTTCCGCGAAGCTTGTATTCCGGATTTTCCTCTAAAGGTGGTGAAATCAGCACCTGCTGATTTGGATTTTTCAGTTTTACGAATTCATCAAAAGTGATGCTGATCCTGGATTTATCGAATTGCAACGCATAATTTTCGGGTGAGCTGGAAACTACGCCGGGTGCTTTTACATCTTGCGGGCCACCAGTTGGGGATACGGGATTGGCGCAGTGGTATAATAAAAATGCAAGCAACATGAATGCTGCCGCTGATGTTAATTGTTTTTTGTTGATCAAGTTTTTCAAATTTCTGCAAAAATGCGAAAAATACTTAACGTGAGGTTTGGATAAATTCATACGGCAGGGCCATTGTTTTTATTCTTATTTTTGAAGCAATAAACCCAAACCTCAAAAATGCGACATACTTCCGGAATATTACTTGTCCTGCTTCCATTCATCCTGTTTTCCCAGGAAAAGTTTTTTGAAAATCACATCCACGACATTGCCGAAGCCGAAAGCAAACAGTTCAAACTTTCGAATCACCCCGGCCAGCGAACCGGCGGAAATTTTAATGTGGTGTATTCGCGTTTTTACTGGGAAATCGATCCGGCAGTGCTGTTTATTCAGGGATCGGTAACCACCTATTTTAAACCATTGGTCGATGAGCTTAATGAAATCGAGTTTGAGTTGAACAACACCATGACAATCGATTCCATCATTTTCAGAAATGAAAGCAAGTCCTGGGATTATTATTCCGAATTTCAGTTTAAGGTTGATCTGGGTGTTGAAATCTCTCAAAATCAGCTCGATTCCGTCACCATTTTTTACCATGGTATCCCGGAGCAGGAAAGCGGATTTGGATCGTTTGCCATTGACCAGCACGAGGGTGTTCCGGTGATGTGGACCCTTTCGGAGCCCTACGGTGCCCGCGACTGGTGGCCGGGGAAGAATGACCTTTCTGATAAAATCGACTCGCTGGACATTTTTGTGAAAACCCCAGCCCAATACCGGGCAGCAAGCCTCGGGCTTTTAAAATCGGAGGTGGTGGAAGGCGATTATCGGATTTGTCACTGGAAACATCGTTATCCGGTGGTGAGCTATCTGGTTG
>JAGYLT010000191.1 GCA_018400545.1 Bacteroidales bacterium | reverse complement strand
TAACAAATTTGTCCGGGGATCTTACACCAATTAGCCATGAAATGTCTTTTGTTATGTATGATGTAAATACTTCGTTCATGACTTCAATTTTTGTCGAAACATCTCTATTGACAACTACTTTCGGGTATCCACCATAAAGCAAATATTCATTCAATAATGCGCTGGTTTTTTCTTTTTCAGTCGAAAAATACATCTCAAGCCTTTGCGAATATTTATAGCTTGTCCGGTAATCACAAAACTCGATAAAACTTACCGGGCTCATTATCAATAAATGTTTTCTTCCTGTTAATGCTTCTCCGATTTTTTCTTTTAATTCCAGGCTTCCTGAACCGGAAACGATAAATTTATAGGGGAGCCCCATATCAAAAATCCCTTTCAGAAATCGCCCGGCATCTTCTTTTTGCTGAATTTCATCAATACATACAAAACCATTGTCGTCTCCGAATTCCAAACGAATTCTGTTTATCAGACTTTGTTGGGTGTTAAGTTGTACTGCATCATCCTCGATATCCATGTTGAAATACAAAACCTTTTCGCCCCTTTTTGTCAGATCATTAAATATTTCATTTATCAGCGTTGTTTTCCCAACCTGTCTTGCCCCAACAAGTATTGTAATTTCCTCTTTTTGGAGCGAATGCAAAACGTCTGAATAGTTTTTCCTGCGAATCATAACTTTTACTTTTACTGCAAAAGTACCAAAAATTAAGGTATTAGTGAAATACTCGGGTTAAAACGCAACTATACTTGTGAAAAACTCGGGTTAAAACACAACCATACTTGTGAAATACTCGGGTTATTTTTTTTATTGAGGTGTCCAGTCAGATACTTAATTTAATCTGTGGTGAAATTTTTTCAATTATTTCCAAAGTCGATAAGTAGCTAATTGGACTCCTAAATTTTTTAAATTAGAAATGGCGCTCGCAGAAAACCATTTTTAAAAAGCATTGTTTTGCTGATATGAGTATTGTAGAGATTATAACAACTGTATCTGAAAATATAAACCCGCGTGATTTCATTCACGACCGGGGGCCACTGTATCACGAGTTTCATGCCCATTCATTTATTAAAGAACCATGGAATGCATTTTCTTCATTGTTTTTTCTGGTTCCTGTTTTTTTCTGGATTTGGAAACTCCGCGGGCAGTACCGCAGGTATTGGGTTATCTCTTTGTTGTTGCCCCTGCTCTTTATGAATGGTGTGGGTTCCACGCTTTATCATGCTTTCAGGGCTTCACAACTTGCGCTGCTCCTCGACTGGATGCCGGCATTTGTGATGAACCTGTTCCTGGCGTGGTACATGTGGAACAAAGTAACCGAACGCCCGATCGTTTCAGTGTTCGCGGTGCTGGGATTTTATGTCGTGGCCATTTTTTCGGTGGTTAGTTTGCGGCAGTATATCCAGGAAATGTCGGCAAACATTGGGTATCTTTTTATTGGTTTATCGTTGATGCTGCCTTCATTTATTTACCTCATCCGAACCAGATTCTACAAATGGCATCTGCTGTTTCTGAGCTTCCTGTTTCTGGGCATTGCCCTGGTGTTCAGAAGTCTGGATCATCCAACCCCAAATCCGTTTCCTGAACTGCTTCCCCAGGGAACGCACTTTTTGTGGCATATCGTAAGTGCTTTTGCGGTGTTCACGCTGGGATACTTTTTTAAATTTACAGTTGACCGGGAAGCGGAGATCAGCGAAAAATATGTTTCTGGTAACAATGTCAGGGCTATGGCCTGATTTTGAGATGATTATTTTCTTTCCTGCGCATGGCCAGCAAGAGCAATATCCAACCTGCAATAAAGCTGATGCCATCAACCTGCGTAGTTGCAACCATCCGGTGAATGCCCGAAACAGCGAGGGCAGGCAAACCAGTGGTCGTTGATATGATTGCTTTTCCCATCCGGATTTGGAAAGTTAGCATCTGATTCGCTGATTGTGTTAATTTTCATATCTTTAACCGCCAGTTTTGGGAATCAAACAAAAAGCTATGAAAACATTAAATGACCTGAAGATTGCCACCAGGCTGAATCTGATACTGATTTCAACATTCATGATAATTATCCTTGGTTTTGGTGCCTATACCATTACAACACGATACAGCAGAATTTTGGATGAAGCTGACCGGAAAATGATGGAGGAGATCAGCGATCTGACAAATCTTGTAGATGTTCAGGTTCAGGATCATCAGGAAATGGTGGATATTTCACTGAACCTTGCTCATGAATTTTTTTATAACCAGGGTGAATTAACCCTTACCGGCGAATTGGTAACTTTTGATGCCACCAACCAGATATCAAAAGTTACACACCAGGTGGAGGTTCCGGCGTGGGAACTCAACGGGCAGGTCATCCAGGAAACCACCGATATTGTGGATGCGATTAAACGGATGTCGGTGCAAACGGTGACGATTTTTCAGAAAATTCCTGAAGGCTTCCTAAGAGTTTCCACCAATGTGATGAAGCTGAACGGGCAACGCGCTATCGGAACGTATATTCCAAACAGTTCGCCGGTAATCCAAACCATACTTCGCGGCGAAACCTATCGCGGCCGGGCTTTTGTTGTTAACGACTGGTATCTTACCGCCTACGAACCAATTTGGATCGATGGAGAAATCGAAGGAATACTTTATGTAGGCGTAAAGGAAAAGGATCTTTCAGGACTCGAAACCATCTTTATGCAAAAATCGTATTACAACAGTGGCTATCCAACACTGGTTTCGGGAAGCGGTAATTTTATTATTCCTCCCGGAGATAACAGGGGTTTTGGAGATGATGTTACCTTTTATCATGAAATCAGTGCAACGGGTTTGCCCGAAGGAAAGATTGAGGTGGAGCATGAGGGGCTGAAGCTGATCAAGTATTTCAAATATTATGAACCCATTGATGCATACGTGAGTATTACTGTTTTCAGGAACGATTTGATGGTGATGGTAAGGGCGATCATCTTCGCAGTTATTCTCATGATGGCTTTTGGAACACTTATTTTCATTGGTATTATCACCTGGGTAACGAGGTCGCTTACAAAGGCACTGAAAAAGGGGGTGGTTTTTTCACAGCAGATTTCTGAAGGTAACCTTTCTACTGATCTGGATGTGAATCAAAAGGATGAAATTGGTCAGTTGGCGGATTCACTTAAGCTGATGTCGCAGAAATTGTGCGAGATCATATCGAACATCACAGCAGGTGCCGAAAAAATCAAATCTACGAGCCATCACATGAAAACGGCTTCCAGGAATATCTCGCATGAGGCCAGCCAACAGGCTTCATCTACAGAGGAGCTTTCTGCAACTATCGAGCAAATGATGGCGAACATCGAACAAACCACCGAAAATGCGAAACAAACCGAAATTATTGCCCTGAATGCCAGTAAGGAAATCGAGACCGGCAACAGGCTTAGCGAAGTTGCTGAAAAGGGCATGAGGGTAATTGCAGGAAAAATCAAAATGGTAACAGACATTGCTTTTAAAACCAATTTGCTTTCGTTGAATGCCGCTGTTGAGGCGGCACGGGCCGGCCGGCATGGCAAAGGTTTTGCCGTGGTGGCTGCTGAAATTAAAAAACTGGCCGAACAGAGCCGCAACGTTGCACAGGAAATTACCGAACTTACCAAAAGAGGTGTTGAGCTTACGGAGGAATCCAGATCGAAGCTGAGTGTAATCGTTCCTGAAATTAACCGGACATCCAGGCTGGTGCAGGAAATTGTGTATTCAGCCACGGAGCAGGAAACCGGGGCAAACCAGGTAAACCAGGCCATCCAGGAGTTGAGCAAAATTGCCCAGCAAAATGCATCTTTTGCTGAAGAACTCACGCAAAGTGCCGGTGAACTTGCTCAACAGGCGGTTGAGCTTAGTGAATTGGTGAGTTTCTTTAAGCTGAATAAACAGCGATCGTTACAAATTGTAGATGATTATGATGATGACTGATCTGAGATACCCTGCTGCGCCTGAAATTATTTTTCTATCAAACCTTCATCACGGAGTTTTTTTATAATCGTTGTGGCATATTCTTCGAAAAAACTGTCGAGGTCTGAGGGGTTATGGGCCGATGAATGAATCGACCACAAAAGCTGGTCTGTTTCAACATCGAAAAAGTTGGTTTCGATATAGTAGGTTTTGTTCTCTGAATAATACCCCGGCGAATATACCACCGGATAATAATGATTATAATATCCGTAATAACTTCCATAATACCCATAGTTCATCGGGGCATAGTATGAACCCTGGTTATAGGTAGTTTCGGTTTTGGTGTCAAGCACTGCCAAGGTAAGCACCGCTTCACTTTCGGTGTTTGCAATGGTTTCGACAAGTTCCTCTTTTGATAGCTGTTTGACTGCTGAAAATGACGGTGGATAAATTTCGCTGTTCAGCATTACTTTGCGCCCTTTCGAAGTAAGAATATCCGCCAGTCCTTGTTCGATAGCAGGTTGCATATTTTCATTTTGGGTGATGGCCATGATGTAGATGGTTTCGTAGGGTTTATCAGTTATAGCTTCTTTATTGGCCCAATAACTGGTAATTTGTTGTGATGAACTGCAGGCCTGCATCAATGTTGCAAGCATAAACAAATAGAATAATGATTTTTTCATGTACGAATAACTTTAAAGTTGGTATAACTTTTAAAAAGCAAAGATCACAATATTTAATTAAACGATGGGAATCAAAGAAATAAGCCTACCTTTCCCCCAGCTTCAGCTCAATTTCTTTCATTTCGCCGGCCCTATCCACAACCAGTTTCACCACATCACCGGGCTGGTATTTTTTGAGTAAATCGGAGTATTGGCGTAATCCGGTGAGTTTTGTGCCATCCATTTCCATCATGATATCTCCGGCCTGCAGACCTGCTTTTTCACCTACAGATCCCTGCATAACGCTGCCAATTTTTACGCCGTCGCCCTGGTGGGCAAAATCAGGAACTGATCCTGTGCTGGCTTTTCGGGTTCCCTGGCCGGCTTCAGTTTTTTCTTCATCCGTTTTCTCTTCACCCTGGAAATTCATGGGCTCAGTGCGCTCGGCAAGGTAAACCATGACCTCTTTGGCAACGGTAGCAACTTTCACCATGCCTTTGTAATCCAGTTTATCCCAGGTGTCGGTGGGGCGGTGGTAGTTTTGTGTGGGGCCGGTGAAGAGCTGGACTGCCGGGATACCGTTTTCGATAAAAGCCACCTGGTCGCTGGCATCTA
>JAGYLT010000190.1 GCA_018400545.1 Bacteroidales bacterium | reverse complement strand
TACTTTATCTTTGAAATCAAATTTCATCCAATATGATCATCCAACTACAAAACATATCCAAACACTACCAAACTCCGGGTTCCGGAAATTTCAGAACTGTTCTCGAGGATATCTCACTTACCGTCAACAAAGGTGAGATGCTGGGCATTGTGGGGCCTTCAGGCTCCGGAAAAAGTACGCTGCTCAACATCGCCGGAACACTCGACAAACCGGATAAAGGCAACGTCATGATCGGTGAAGTAAACACCGCAGGAATGAACGACAAAGCACTTTCTCAACTCCGTAATCAGCATATAGGTTTTGTTTTTCAGATACATCATCTGCTTCCGCAACTTACATTGCTGGAAAATGTTTTACTCCCTTTGATTCCGCACCACGACCAAACCCTCAAAAAAACCGCTCCCGACCGGGCCATGGAACTGCTCAAAATTGTTGGTTTGCAGGATAGGATCAAACAAAAACCCGGACAGCTTTCCGTAGGTGAGTGCCAGCGCACAGCCATCGTACGCGCGCTGATCAACGAACCGGAAATCCTCCTTGCCGATGAACCAACAGGATCCCTTGATCAGAAATCAGCACAGGAACTTGCTGAATTGTTGTTAAAAATCAATGAAGAAAAAAAAGTTTCGATGGTTGTAGTAACCCATGCTGAAAAACTGGCCAGGCAGATGAAAAAAGTCTATACACTTGAAAACGGAAAATTAAACGGGTAATTCAGAATGACATTTTTCAATCTTATCATAAAAAGCATTTTACATTATCGCAGGCAGCACCTGGCATTGCTGGCAGGCATCCTGTTAAGCACGGCCATCCTTACCGGAGCACTTATCACCGGCGATTCCGTAGATTACAGCCTTCGAAAAATGGTGGACCTCCGCCTGGGAAATACGGGTTATGCACTGGAAACCGGCGACCGGTTTGTCAGATCGCATTTGGCCAACGACCTTGCAGAATCGCTCAACACCAAAACCGCAGCAATCCTCAGAAACTCCGGCATTGCCATCAATCCATCGTCAGGCCTGCGCAACAATCAAACGGAGATTCTGGGTATTGATGCGGATTTTATCAGCTTGTCAAATCTAAAACTAGAAACTCCTCAAAATGGGGAAGCCATCATCAGTGAAAACCTTGCAGAAAAATTGCAGCTCCGGGTTGGCGACGATCTTATCATCCGGATGGAGCAGGCAGAAATTATCCCTGCAAACGCACCTTTTGCACAGGAAAATACCACCTCAAAATCCAGCAGGCTGAAAGTAATTTCAATTGCCGGGACAGATGAACTTGGGCGGTTCAGCCTGCAAAGTAATCAGGTGGCACCTTACAATATTTTTGTTTCAGGAAAATTTTTGGCTGAGCAACTGGAACTGAAAAATCCGGCCAACATGATCCTGATTGAAAACCGGGAAGGCTTAAATGCCGGAGAAATCAATGCTGCCTTTAACCAAAGTTGGAAATTGCAGGATGCTGGTTTGGAGGTTAAAAACATTCAGGGAACTAAGATTCAGGAACTGACCTCCAACCGGATTTTTATTGAGCCGGTTGTGGCTGATGCCGTTGAAAGCCTTAATATTCCAGCAGACCCTGTTTTAACATACCTGCTGAATGAGATCAGACTGAATGACAAGGCCACCCCGTATTCTTTTGTATCTGCCACAAATCTGCACATAATTCCGGAATCACTGCAGGGCAATGAGATCATCATTAATTCATGGCTGGCCGATGATTTGAAGGCCGGATCCGGCGATACACTTTTACTCAAATATTTTATCATCGGGCCACTAAGAAAGCTTGAAGTATCCAAAAAACAGTTTGTGGTCAAATCCATTATCCCTTTAAATAATTCGGAAGAAATGCGTTCGTTGATGCCGGACTTCCCGGGCATGGCCGATGCAGGAAGTTGCTCCGACTGGGATGCCGGCGTGCCGGTTGACCTGGAAGCCATCAGGGATAAGGATGAAAAATACTGGGATGATTACCGGGGTACACCAAAAGCATTTATCAGCCTGGAAACCGGAAAAGAAATCTGGGGAAATCCGTTTGGTACCTATACTGCCTTCAGGTTCAGCGATCCGGGATTATCAAGTGAGACCCTGGAGCAAAAAATTATAAGCAGGCTAACACCATTGGATTTCGGGTTACAGTTCCGGCCGGTGCGATCTGACGGCCTGAATGCGGTGACAAATGCCGTTGATTTTGGCGAACTGTTCCTGAGCCTGAGTTTCTTTGTGATTGCCGCCGGCATTTTGCTTACAGCCCTGCTTTTTTCGTTGCATGTTACAGCGCGCAACCACGAAGGTGCCATACTCTCAGCCCTGGGTTTTTCCAAAAAGCAAATCATCCGTTTCAGGATTTCAGAAGCTTTGCTGGTGATTATCGTGGGATCCATAATCGGTGCTTTTACCGGCATACTTTACAATGTCGGGATTATGCGTGGATTGAACTCGGTATGGCAGGATGTGGTGCGCGAAACCATGTTGTGGATCCATGTTAAACCAACCACGCTGGCAATTGGCGCAATTTCGGGTATTTTAATCGCTTTGGCAGCCATATGGATTATCGTACGAAGAAAAATGAAGCAGCCGGTCCATTATGCGTTTTCGAAAACGGCTGTTGCGAAAAAAAGGCAAAAGCAGAAAAAATTGCTGGCCAATACTATTTTGATTTTCGTGAGTTTATCCGCAACATTCCTGCTGGTAGTTTATTCCATTTTTACTTCCGTTAACCAAAACTCAAGCTTATTTCTTACGGCAGGCGGGATTTTCATCATTGGTTGCCTGGCTATTATTTATCGGATTCTTCAGAAAACCAATCAAAAATTTCATCCTGATTTAACCACCACAAAACTGATTTTCCGAAACATCTCCAAAAATCCGGGAGCCAACCTTTCCACCATTACGCTGCTTGCTTTGGGCACATTTACCATCGTCATCACCGGAGCAAACCAACAGACTTTTTACGGCACTTCAAATCAAAACAGTTCAGGAACCGGCGGTTTCACGTTCTGGGCAGAAACATCGGTTCCGCTCGTTTATGATCTGAACACCAATGAGGGGAAATTAAAATATGGATTAGAGGATGAAGCCGTGCTGGACAATGTAAAGTTCATCCAGTTTTTAAGCCGGCAGGGTGATGACGCCAGTTGCCTGAATCTAAACCAGGTAAATCAGCCTCAGATACTGGGCATCGATCCGGCTGTATTCGATCAAAAAGGTTCATTTTCATTCGCTAATAAACTCAGTTGGATTGGAGAAGAGCATCCCTGGCTTTCACTCAAAAAAGAAAATGAAGGGCTTGTGATCCCTGCCATCGCAGACCAGACGGTCATAACCTGGGGGTTGATGAAAAAAGTGGGCGACACACTAACTTACCTGAACGAACAGGGTAAAGAAATTAAATTGCAACTGGTAGCCGGATTAAAAAATTCCATTTTCCAGGGAAACATCCTCATCTACGAGCAAATTTTCAGGCAAAACTTCCCTTCATCAGGAGGTTCACAGGTGATGCTGATCGATGCTCCGGATCAAAATACAGATGCGGTTGCAGCGCTTCTGGAATCACGCCTCACCGATCTCGGCACCGAACTCACCCCAACCACCACCCGGCTGGCCACATTCAATTCGGTAACCAATACCTACCTCTCGGTGTTTATGATTTTGGGAGGCCTTGGTGTGCTGATCGGAACTATTGGGCTGGGGATTGTTTTACTGCGAAATCTGCTGGAACGGAAAAGCGAACTTGCGGTTATGTCGGCACTGGGGTTCAGAAAGCCCCAAATTCTAAAAATCATATTCTTTGAAAATCTACTCATTCTGTTTACTGGAATAATTACCGGGATGCTTGCCGCTTTCATCGGCATACTGCCCTCAATCCTGAGCCCGGCTTTTACCATGAATGCCCCGCTCATCCTCATCATTCTTATGGCAGTGATGCTCAGCGGATTGCTTTGGATTTATTTCCCGGTAAAAAACAGTCTTAACAGGTTTTCGGTTAGAGAACTCCAGGCCGAATAAAGGGGAACCTGCAGGGAAACTTTCAATCATAGAATTCGACGAACTGAAATTTGTTTTATTTACGTAATCCGATGAGATAAATTCCAATGCCAATTATCTAATTGGAGACTTATCGTCTGTGCATTTTCAGCTCAATGTAGAATTTCATACACATTTTCCGGGCTAAATTCACATATCCTGCTTATCGAACCAAACAGGGATAAATCAACCCAACTGTTTGACAATTCGACCCTAAGAAAACATCAGTATTCTGTCATCGATTTTGGCATATTCTTTTCCCCTCAGGTGTGCCTAAATAAATTCGAAGAATATTATGGCTGAAGAAATTCTGACACTAAAAAAATTCAAACAGTTGGCGCATGCCAATGAACCCCATTGCATCAGCATTTTTATTCCAACCCACCGTGCCGGCGAGGAAGTGAACGAAATGCTTGACCAGAAAAACCTGAAAAACCAGGTGAAAGAGGTACGGCAAGAGCTGGAGTCGTGGCAGTTGAAAAACAACGAAATCGACAATCTGATGAAACCAATCGAAGATTTGATCAATAATACCGGATTTTGGAAATTCCAGTCGGACGGACTGGTAATTTTCAGAAATCACGATCTTTTCGAATATTACACGCTGCCGGTTTATTTTGAAGCGTTTAACTACCTGTCGGATCACTTTTACCTGAAACCTGTGATCCCTTACCTGAACCAGGATGAACGCTTTTACCTGTTGGCGCTCAGCCTGCATGAGGTGAAATTTTATGAAGGTTTTGCTCACCGCATAGATGAACTGAAAGTAGAGGACATCCTGCCCGAACGGCTTGAAAAGGTGATTGGATATGATTACCGGCAAAAATACCTTCAATTCCGCAGTGGCCAGACCGGTGCCGATCAGACCATGTTTCACGGACAGGGCGAAGGCAAGGATGACAACCATGCGGAGATATTTAGATTTTTCAGGGCTGTTAACGACGGCCTGCACGAAATTTTAAAAGAGGAAAAAGTGCCTTTAATCCTCGCTACTGTCGATTATCTCTATCCCATTTACAAAGAGGCAAACACCTATAAATACCTGTACGATAAATTCATTGCCGGCAACCCGGAATATGAAGACCCCATATTGTTGCACGAAAAAGCACTTGAATTAATCAACGGTGTTTTTGATAAACAAAAAAAAGAGAAACTCGTAAAATTCGAA
>JAGYLT010000019.1 GCA_018400545.1 Bacteroidales bacterium | reverse complement strand
GATGCATAACCTGCCGCTTTGGGTACAGCTTAAAAAAACACCGAGCCGCTCCATCGCCCTCATGGACGAATGGGAAAGTAAAATCGAGAAAATGGCCCATGTAACCATGGAGCACGATGTGACCAGCATTTCAGGGGTTCCGTCATGGACGCTGGTTCTGATCGGGAGAATTCTGGAACTGGCCGGAACGGAAAATCTTGCAGAAGTATGGCCAAACCTGGAAGTTTTTTTCCATGGTGGTGTAAATTTCGACCCTTACCGCAAGCAGTTCAACGAGATTATCCGTTCTGACCTGATGAGCTACATGGAAACTTACAATGCTTCGGAGGGCTTTTTCGGTATCCAGGATCGTACCGATCATGATGATATGCTGCTGATGTTAGACTATGGCATCTATTATGAGTTTATCCCTTTTGAAGATGTTGAAAACGAAAACCCGAAAACATTGCTGCTGGATGAAGTTGAAACCGGGAAAAACTATGCGCTCGTCATCAGCACAAATGGCGGACTGTGGCGTTACATGATTGGCGACACCATAAAATTTACATCCACCAAACCATACCGGATCGTTATCACAGGCCGGACTAAGAATTTCATCAATGCCTTTGGTGAAGAGGTGATTATCGAAAATGCGGAAAAAGCCCTGACCATCGCCTGTGAAAAATGCAATGCCGTGGTTTCGGATTATACGGCGGCACCCATTTATTTCAACAACAATAAAAATGCGGCACACGAATGGCTGATGGAATTTAAGCGCAGCCCCGAAAACCTGGACGTTTTTACCGACGCCTTTGATAACGCACTCAAATCTTTAAATTCGGATTATGAAGCAAAGCGATATAAAAATATGGTGCTCAGGCAACCCGTAATTCACGACTTACCCGAAAACACTTTTTACAACTGGCTGAAAAAACGTGATAAGCTGGGCGGACAGAATAAAGTGCCTCGTCTTTCGAATAACCGTAAACATGTGGATGAAATTTTAAAAATGATCAACACTTAAAAATGCCGGTTGTTGAAAAGTAGTTTTATCCACAGCTCAAAAAAGGAATTTCTTTTCTAATTTAGCCTGCTCTATTCATAAAAATGAATAGAGCACCCGAAGGGCTGACGAAATAATTGAAAATCAATTATTTGTCAGGTCTAACCTTGACATTGAAAATCAAAACAGCATTTTTCTCCATTAATTATTACTCAATTGATTTTCAATCGTCAACACTTCGTGTGAAAAATTCATAGAATTTTTCAGGTTAGCACGGTTAAAGCGCGTTGAGAATCACACAAACACATAAAAAATGCACATTGCCATCGCAGGGAACATTGGTTCCGGGAAAACCACATTAACCTCTTTACTTGCCAAACATTTTAAATGGGAACCCCACTTCGAATCGGTTGACGACAATCCCTATCTCCATAGTTTTTATGAGGATATGCGCCGCTGGTCATTTAATCTGCAGATTTATTTTCTGAACAGCCGATTTCGGCAGATTGTAAAAATCAGGGAAAGCGGCAAAAACGTCATCCAGGACCGGACCATTTATGAGGATGCCCACATTTTTGCGCCCAATCTCCACGAAATGAACCTGATGACCAGTCGCGATTTTGATAACTACAGCTCACTTTTTGAGCTGATGGTTAGCTTTATCCAGCCACCTGACCTGTTGATTTATCTCCGGGCTACCGTACCTACGCTGGTAAACCAAATTCAGAAACGGGGCAGGGAATACGAAGAATCCATCCGGCTCGACTACCTGAAAAGCCTGAATGAGCGCTATGAAAAATGGATGAACGGCTATGATGCCGGCAAGAAACTCATCGTGAATGTGGACAACCTGAACTTCGCCGAAAAACCCGAAGACCTTGGTGTGATCATCGATAAGATCAATGCCGAGCTGCACGGGTTGTTTTAAAGGAAGAGGTTATTGGGTTTTTTGTTAATGGTTAATGCGATTCTTGTTTTGATAACCCGGATTTGAAATCCGGGCGAACTATGGCTAATACTATGCAAAAAAAATCCATGAACCGCTATTGATTCATGGATTTATCAATTTATACCACAAACAATTATTCCTTATCAAGGCGCTGCAGCTCATCCAATCCGTCGATGTTCATCGATTTGGACAGCTTTGCGATGGATTTCAGGTCGATGTTACCGGTGATGCTGATGAATCCGGCTTCATCAGGTTGGTTGATCAGCAGCAGGAGTTCCTTGATTTTCTTTCCCTCCTTGCGAATCATAAATTTTACCAATTCGTCGTTTTCCTTCACAGTCATCAACTCCGAAAAATCTTTTAGTTTTACCTGTGCCAATTCACGTTTAAAATCGGCCAGCACATCGGCGTTGGTGGAGTCGCTTGCATCATACATCAAAATCCGGATGTAGTCCAAACCGGAAACCACTTCGTTGATCTCCTGTACCTCGGCATCTTCCGATTCTTCAGAAATTTCAGCAAAAAGGCTGAATAATTCCTTGGTTACATGAACTGTGGTAAATCCATCCTTTGATCCGTAATCATCAAACAGATCATCGGTTGGGCTTTGTGCGGCGACGCTGAATGACATCAGCATAAAGGCCAGCACTACGATTGAATTCAGTACTTGCTTCATAATTTTTACATTTTATGGTTTAACTATTATTGTGAATTTCGATAATTTTCGCATGTTGTCCATGCCGTCGCTTACTTTTCCCATATTGCTGTTGAGGCTGTTCAACTGTTTATTGAACCGGGCCAGTTCGGTGACTGCGTAAGCGTTGTCTCCAAATTTGATAATTTCACCAAGCGGTTCCATACCGGCGGTATATTTATCCGAAACAAAAGCAAGGGCCGTTTTTGTTTGTTGATAGGCTTTTTTGGCTTCAGCTTCGGTGTATTCTGAGCCGGCAAAACCGTTTAATGATTTATCATTCTGGCGGGTTTCAAAGTAAAAAGTGATCAGGAATAACAGGCTTGCCGCAATCCCCACAAAATACATCCAGTTGGTTCGGTTGCGATAGAACGGAATCCGCCTTGCGCCTCCAGGCTTATTTTCAATCTTTTCCTCAAAGCCGGCTCCAGTGCCAATGCGGGCTTCTTTCACCTGATAAGCGAAAACAGGAATGTGCTCTTTTAGCTTTTCATCAACCTGGTCCGAAGTAAAATATGCCTTCAGAATCCTTTCCTCATCGAGCGTGGTTTCTCCATCGTAATATTTTTCAAGCAATATTTTAATTTCTGTCGTATTCATAATTGTGCATTTTATTCAATTGATCTCTTACGGCCTTCCTGGCCCGCGACAGGCTCACCCGAATCGCATTTACGTTCATATTCATCACTTCACCTATTTCTTCAAACTCCATCTCTTCAATGTCGCGCAACTGCAGGATCGATCTCTGCTGTTCCGGCAGGATTTTCATAACCTGGTGAACCATATCAACATCATTTTTCAGTTCAGTGGTTCGTTCAGGATTTTTCTCATCCACCGGCTCATTCCATTCTGCCAGCCCTTCGTTTCTGTATGATTTCAACTTTATCCTGTCCAGGCAAAGGTTTCGGGTAACCACCATGGCAAAGGCTTCAAGACTTTTGTATTTGCCAATATCCGCTTTCCCCGACCACAGTTTGTAAAATACATCCTGCACGATATCCTCCGCATCGGTTTCATTGAGGATTCTCCGGGCCAGCCTGAACAGTTTATCCTTTACCGGCATTACCCTGTTTACGAACTCATGTTGCGTCATTAGTTGTAGAGACGATTAAGTGATTATTGCATTACAAAACTATGCGTTTTTTGTCGATGCATTTCCCTTAAAGCATTGTATTTCAGCATTAAAAAATATTTACTGATTTTGAATTTGACAGCATCCAGTTTTAACCATTTTAGCCCGGGATTATACTGTGAGCGAAGTCAGCAAATTCGATTACATCTTCTTTGATTTACGATCCTTCATACCGATAATGGTGACCATTGGCGGACTTATCCTCATACGTAGAAGAAAAGCGACCATGAAATTCTGAGCAATCGGGGGCGCCTTATTTGCTACCGTTGAGGCACTGGCTATTTGAGCGTATTCTACTTTTGAATCAAACCCAGATTATTCATCAAGAATGATGAATATGACGATAAGTAATTGAACTATTAAAGGTTGAAATTTTTTAACTGACCATAATCCAAAAAAGGGGGTGAATAAACAAATTCACTCCCTTTTCGTTTGGTGCATCCACATCCATCATTAATGCCGATGTCAGAAATTTCATTTCCATGGGGCCACAACCGCCGCTTTAACGCTTATGCGCAATACCTTCAAAAAGTGTTTGGAGGAAGGGTGCAAAAAGTTTCTGTGGATGCTGGTTTCACCTGTCCGAACAGGGATGGAACAAAAGGCCGGGGTGGCTGCACCTACTGCAACAACGACGCATTTAACCCTTCGTACTGCTCACCTAAAATATCCATCAAACAACAAATTGAAGAAGGAATCGAATTTCACAAAAACCGCTATCGCCGGGCCGAAAAATTCCTGGCCTATTTCCAGGCTTATTCCAATACCTACGATTCGCTTGATAATTTAAAACGCAGATACGACGAGGCCCTTGCCATTGAAAATGTTTCAGGTTTGGTAATTGGAACACGCCCGGATTGCATTGATAAAGAAAAACTCCGCTATTTTGCCGATGTGGCAAAAACACATTATGTGATCCTGGAATACGGTCTGGAATCGTGCTACGATGAAACCCTGAAAAAGATCAACAGGGGACACACTTTTAAAGAATCGGTGGATGCCCTGAAGCTCACGGCTTCATACGGAATTAAAACAGGAGCACATATTATTTTCGGCTTGCCGGGCGAAACCAGGCAAATGATGATTGATGAAGCAGCTATCTTATCAGATTTACCTGTAAATACACTGAAAATCCATCAGCTTCAGATTGTTAAAAATACAAAAATGGCTCATGAATTCCGGGAACACCCCGAAGATTTTAAATTCTTTGACGTAGATGAATACATAGAATTGATTATCGAATTTCTCGATAAATTATCTCCGGATATTGTTATGGAACGCTTTGCCGGAGAAGTCCCCCCGCGTTTTTTGGCAGGCCCGCAATGGAGCCTTTTAAGGTATGATCAGATATTACAAAAAATTGAAAAGAAACAAAAAGCGTGTAATAGCTGGCAGGGAAAATCGTTAACACCCACATATTGATTTAATCTTAATTCGATTGCAATGGCTAAAAATTTACCTTTGCACTCAAATTTATTTTCGCTAAACAACTAATTTTTAATTCAAATCAAAAACACTATGTTTAGAAAATTACAATTATTAACTCTTTTCGTAGCTATTTCCCTTGCTACGTTTGCACAAGACTGGATCGAAGTTAGTTCTGACCTTTCATCAGGATTAGGGATCGGACAGATTTCGATCGGCATGAATGATGCCTCTGCCGTATGGGCAATGGCCATCAACAATGATGGATCTATTAACGACTCTTTTACCCGCTCGACCGATGGCGGACAAACCTGGACCTCCGGAACTTTTAATGCCGGTACAGGCCTGTCGCAAATTTTTGCCATCGATGCCAACACCTGCTGGGCCGTATTTAACACCGGCTCTGACCAGGGTTTGTACAAAACCGAAGATGGTGGAGCCACCTGGACTAAAAAA
Source organism: Bacteroidales bacterium (assembly GCA_018400545.1). The sequence goes on along the minus strand of JAGYLT010000019.1, from coordinate 10,291 downwards.
GGTGACGCCTACGGCAGTGGCTCATTTGCCAATGTTATCCACTTCTTTAACGACAACGACGGTTTCGCCCAGGGTGATGCTGTAGGAGGTTATTATGAACTCTACACCACAACTGATGGTGGCGAAAGCTGGACCAGAGTTCCTGAAGCTGACATTCCTGCACCTACATCAGGTGAATTTGGAATTACAGGTAACTACAGCGCTGTAGGAAACAGCATCTGGTTTGGCACAAACCAGGGCCGTGTATTTTATTCTTCAGACAAAGGTTACACCTGGGAAGCTACGCTAACTCCATTTGGTGCAACCAACGTTGTTCAGCCCCTTTTTAAGGATGAAAACGTAGGTATCGCATTCCGCTCATACCTGGATATGGGTATCGAACCCGAACTCAATGTTTCGACTGATGGCGGTGCTACCTGGAATTCCGTTCTTGTTAACGGTGACATGTATGCCCGCTGGTTCGATTACATCCCCGGAACTACCGGAACATGGGTTGGCAGCTCTTCAGAACCTACTTTCGAAGGCATCAGCTACACACTCGACAATGGTGCCAACTGGATGGACCTAACCACAGGCGTTCCGGTTCAGGCTCCTGAATTTGTTGACAACGAAACCGGTTGGGCCGGAACATGGTCTGACGGAAGCTCGACAGGCATCCTGATTTATAACGGCGACCCGATTGGTGGCGGCGGCGGTGCTGAAATCATCGAAGATTTCGAAAGCTACAATGCAGGCGAAAAACTCGTAGAGCAGGCACTTGCTCAGGGTATTGAGTACTGGACTTGCTGGAGCGGTGACGGCGGCGCCGGTGGTGCTGAAGACGGAACTGTTACAACCGAGCAGGTTTTCACCGGCGACAACTCAGTGTTGTGCGATGGCACCAACGACTTTGTTATGCTCTTTGGCGATAAGACTGCCGGTAAATATTCCGTTGACTTTTACATGTATGTTCCTTCAGGATTTGTTGGGTATTACAATGTACTTCAGGCCTGGGGGCCAGGCGGAACCGGCGCAACATGGGGTCTTGAAGTTTATTTCAATCCCGGTGGTATTGCCGAACTTACAGCAGAAAACACCACTCCGCTGGAAACTTTCAGCTATCCTTACGACACATGGTTCCACGTAGAAAATATCATCAACCTGAACCAGGACGAAGCTACCCTGATAGTTGACGGAACAGAAGTGGCAACCTGGGAATGGAGCGTTGGTGCTTCAGGTGGCGGACTCAACCAGCTTGCGGCCATGGATATTTATGCTGCTGCAACAAACGGCACACCTAAATTCTTCATGGATGATATCCAGCTTATCGAACTTGAACCACCGGTAGGACCTCCAACAATTGGTGTTGACCCCATGTCGTTCACCGTTGATCTGGATGCCGGTAGCTCAACTACGGAAACACTTATGGTTTCTAATGACGGTATCGCACCAATGGATTGGGATGCTTATCCACAGTATTCAATGGGTAAAGCCCTCAAGGGTGCTGACTATTATAACAAAGTTGATTACGAATCAATTGAAATTCCTGAAATTTCAGTAACCAAAGGATTGGGTTATACTGCTCCAGGAAACAGTGATCTAGATATTACCTTAAATTATGATGGTGAAAACGCTAGTGCTGTAGGTCTCACTAATGGTGGAACTTTTGAATTTGGTGCAAAATTCCCTGTGGATATGGTTAGCCCGTACATCACCATGGATATTTTTGAAGTACAGGTTTTTGTTAATGAACTTGTAACCAATTCTGTAGTACGCATTTATGGTCATGGTTTTGAAGGTTCTCCCGGTGATTTGCTCATCGAACAGGAGTTTACTTCTGTTCTTGGTTGGAACAATGTATTACTTGATACCCCTGTTACCATCACAGGTGGTGATGTTTGGGTAACCTGCGAGGTAACACATGATGAAGGCCTGTTCCCGGCAGGTAACGATGCCGGCCCACATACCACAAACGGCGACTGGTTTAAATCAGGTGCTGCCTGGGTTCCGATGCACGTTGCCAATCCTGATCTTGATGCCAACTGGAACGTTCGCGCGGTAGCTACCGGCGACCCCATGGACGGATGGATTATGCTGGATCCTGCAAATGGTGAATTAAACGGCGGTGATTCAGAAGATGTTACTGTTACATTTGATGCTTCAGGACTATCAGCAGGCACATACAATGCAAATATCATGGTGAACAGCAACGACCCTGCAACTCCTACAGCAATGGTTCCTGTTACGCTAACAGTAACTGGCACAGGTAACCTCGACCCACCGGAAAACCTCACATATGAAGTGGAAGATAATGACGTAATGCTCGACTGGGATGCACCAAACTCATTCGATCCTGAGTGGCTGACCTATTCTGCTGAGGAAATCAGTAACTCCATCGGGACAAATGCTGCTGCCAACTTTGACGTTGCAGCACGTTTTGAACCCGATCAGCTTTCAGGGTTCCCGAATGGTGCCCTTACGAAAATCAATTTTGTACCAGGTGAACCTGGTGACATCTGTACATACACACTTAAAGTTTGGCAGGGCAGTGGAACACCAACACTCATCTATTCACAAGAACTCACCGGTATTGTTCCCGATGTATGGAATGAAGTAACCCTTGATTCACCTGTTCCTTTTGATAATGAAGAGGAACTTTGGTTTGGTTTTAATAGCAATACCACAGCAGGATTTCCTGCTGGATGCGACGATGGCCCGCAGGTTGAAGGATTCAGTAATATGATGTACTGGGAAGGTGCATGGGTTACATTAACCTCACTCAACCCCGATCTTATCTACAACTGGGCTGTTCAGGGATATGTTGAAATGGCCGGTAAAGAATATACACTCCGAGCCTGTAACCGAAGAACCAGCAGTGGTTAAAAACGAAGGTAGCCTTGCACTTAACCCGAACAAAATCGTTCCTCCGGCAATCTTTACACCTGAAGCTGCAAAAGCACTGACAGGTTATAATGTTTACAGGAATGATGTGGCTATTGCAGAGGACATCACCGAAACAGAATATACAGATATGGCTGTTCCGGGCGGAACCTATAACTATTACGTAACTGCTGTTTATGACGAAGGCGAATCAGGTGCTTCAAACACAGTGTCCGTTGAAATTGGTGGTGGTAATCCTAGTGTAGTTGCTGAACTTGACTACGAAGATGTTCCTGACTGGTCATTAACTTTCGATCCGTGGACAAGCGTTGACATTGATATGCAAAACACATATGGATTTACAGACATTACATTCCCGAACAGTGGTTCTGCAATGGCTTACATTGCCTTTAACCCGGCAACTACTGATCCGCCAATGAGCGACGATCCTGAAATCCAGCCTCATGCCGGTGATCGTTTTGGTGCCGTTATGGCTTCAGTTCCTGGTGCAACCGGTAACGACGACTGGATCATCTCTCCGCAAGTCGCGCTTGGTACAGAATCCGAACTCAATTTCTGGGCAAAATCATACACCGATCAGTATGGCCTTGAAAGATTCAATGTTGGCGTTTCAACCACCGGAATGGATCCGGATGATTTCGAAATCATCTCAGGCTCACCCTACGAAGAAGCTCCTACGGCATGGACTGAATATACTTATGACCTTACAGATTATGATGGCGAAATGGTTTACGTTGGTATTCAGTGCGTTTCTTTCGATGCATTTGTATTCATGACTGATGACATTACAATTTCTACTGTTCCTTCATCCATCGAAGAAGGCCCACAGGCTAATGAATTCAGTATTTATCCAAATCCTGCACAAAACTTCGTAAATGTTTCAAGCAACGGCACCATGAACTCGGTTAAGGTAGTAAACCTCACCGGACAGGTTGTTTACAGCAGTGTTGTTAACGGGCAGGAAATTCAGATTAACACAGGCAACATGGCAGAAGGCATGTACCTGCTCCAGATCGAAACCGAAAACGGTACTTCTTCACAAAAACTGATCATCGAGTAATTTGATCGGTTGGAAATAAAATAATTTAAAAAGTCCCGGTACATTTGCCGGGACTTTTTTTATGATGAAAAATCAGGATTCTTTTTTCGAACAGGTTTACAAAGTGGTTAAACTGATCCCTTTTGGCCGCGTTACCAGCTATGGCGCTATCGCTGCATACCTCGGAACCAAGGGCTCGGCACGAATGGTGGGGTGGGCAATGAATGCATCACATTCAGCAAAAGATAATATCCCGGCACACCGGGTGGTAAACCGTATTGGCATGCTCACAGGAAAGCATCACTTTGGCACACCGGATATTATGCAACTATTGCTCGAAAGCGAAGGAATCGAAGTTTTTGACGACAAGATCGTAGATTTTGAAAAGTACTTCTGGAATCCTTTGATCGAATTAAATCTTTAGTAGAATTTGATTAGATTAATCCTCTTTCCACTCAACAACATCCCCCCGGTTTTTCTCCAGCATGGATTTTGGCACTGAAGATTTGATCTCCGCATACAAAAGTTTCAGCAACCTTTCTTTGGCAAAATTCCTCGAAAAAACCAGGCTCACTTCGCGAAGCGGTGTGTAATGCCCGAACGACCGAACCTGCTGCTTCGACGATTCAGGCAATTCCAAAACGGCCAGCTCGGGAAGCAGCGTGAACCCGCCTTCTTTATCTATGATTTTCATAATGGTTTCAAGCGATCCACCCTCAAATTCAAAGGGCAATTCAGATTCGGGTAATTCAGGAATGGAGCACAAATTGATCACCTGGTCGCGAAAACAGTGACCATCGGTGAGTAGCCACAGTTCAGGAGTTTCAACATCCTTTACCAGGATTTCACTTTTTTGCAAAAGCCGGTGCCCCGGACTGGCATAAATCATCATTTCCTCGTAAAATGCAGGCCACTCTTTTAACCGTGCATCGTGATAAGGGGTCACAAAAATGCCCGCATCCAGGTCGTCCGCATGCAGCTCCGCAGCAATCCGGTCGGTCACCATTTCCCTGATCACAAATTGAACCTCCGGATATAGTTTTTTAAACCGGCCGGCAAATCTGGGCAAGAGGTAAGGCGCAAGCGTCGGGATGATCCCAATCCTGATCTGCCCGGAAATATTGCTGTTGTAAGTATTGATAACCTCATTGATTTTATTGTTTTCCCCGACAACAACCCTGGCCTGATCAATCACCAGCCTGCCAATTTCGGTAGGGATGACAGGCTTTTTGCTCCGGTCGAAGATTTTGATCCCAAGATCATCCTCCAGTTTTTTTATCTGCATGCTCAGGGTGGGCTGTGTAACAAACGAAGCTTCAGAAGCCCGTGCAAAGTTTCTGTATTTGTCAACCGCAATAATGTATTCCAATTGAATCAATGTGATCATTTTAATTGCTTTTTACAAAATTATAGATTTTATCTATCTTTTTATAAATTAATTCGATTTGATTTATAATAGTCTGCGTTGTACTTTTGCAGCGTCTATTTAATTCAATAAACTTTAAAACATTTAGTTATGATTAAATCAAAAAATGAAAATAAAATCGAAACAATTCAGCAATTGAATGACCTGCTGGCAAACTATGCCATCTATTATCAAAACCTCAGATCGATGCACTGGAATGTAACCGGCTTGCATTTTTTTACATTACACGCAAAGTTTGAGGAAGAGTACACTGATGCTCAGGAAATGGTGGATGAAATAGCCGAAAGAATTTTATCGCTCGGCGGTAAACCAAAAAGCGCTTTTTCTGTTTACCTTAAAGATTCGGAAATATCTGAATTTAGTGAATATGAAAACGCTGAAAAAACCATCGGTTTTCTTGTGGAAAACCTGGAAACACTCCTCGAAAAGGAAAATAAAATCCTGGAACTGGCTTCCGAAAAAAATGATGAAGGCACGGCCGATCTGATGACCATGCTCATCAGCAAGCAGGAAAAAAACCGATGGATGTTCAGAGCTACCATTAATAAATAAACATAAATTAATTACTAACTTTAAAATTATCTCAATCAATGGAAAATCAAGAAGTAATGCAAGTACAGCAAATGCCGAGAATCGGCGACATGGCACCGGATTTTAAAGCCATGACTACAACTGGTGAAATCCAATTTTCGGAATTCAACAAAGGCAATTGGGTTATTCTTTTCTCACACCCTGCCGATTTCACACCGGTTTGCACAACCGAAATGTCAGCTTTTGCTGAACTTGAAGAAGAATTCTCGAAGTGGAATACAAAGCTCATGGGACTGAGCATCGACAGCATTCACTCGCATGTGGCATGGGTAAATAACGTAAAGAAGAATCTCGGCATCACCATGAGATTCCCGATCATCGCCGATCTGGATATGAAAGTGGCCAACCTTTACGGAATGATCCAGCCGGGTGAAGCTGAAACAGCAGCCGTTCGTGCGGTATTCTTCATCGATCCCCACGGAAAGATCAGACTGATCATGTACTACCCGCTGAATGTGGGCCGTAACATGGAAGAAATCTGGCGCGTACTAAAAGCGCTTCAGGCCTCTGACGAAAACGGCGTAGCCATGCCGCTCAACTGGAAGCCGGGCGATAAAGTGATTGTTCCCCCGCCAAAAACCGTCGAAGAAATGGAAGAACGCGAAAAGAGCGATTACGAAATGGTAGATTTCTACCTGGCGAAAAAGGACATATAAAGCAGCAACTTTTTCATAAATTGTTAAAGCCGGAGCATCTGTTCCGGCTTTTTTTTGTACACCCTGCAAAATGCAACCGGGAATTGTAATTCTTTCATTTTCAAACACAAAATTTGATGCAACCTAATTTAGTAATTTTGTACCTGATTAAACAGAATATATCATGTCATTTACAAAACAACAAGTTTCAGAAGCCCTTAAGGAGGTGATCTATTTCCCGAAAAGCGACAATCTGATTGCGCTGGAAATGATCGACAACATTGAAATAGATGGGAACAAGGTTGGCTTTACCATTCTCTTCCCCGAACCCAACGACAAAAATGCAGCCATCGTAGAGCAGGCCTGTGTTGAAGCCATCGAAAAGCATCTTGGTAAAGATGTGAACGTGCGTGGAAATATTACCCTCAAAGCCAAAACACAGGATTCGCTCGACAGCATCAAACACATTGTGGCTGTAGCATCCGGCAAGGGCGGCGTGGGAAAATCAACCGTTGCGGCAAACCTCGCAGTGGCGCTCTCCAAGGCAGGTAAAAAAGTGGGTATTCTGGATGCCGATATCTACGGGCCTTCCATCCCACTGATGTTCGATCTGGTGGACGCCAAGCCCCTGGCCGAAAACCGGAATGGCAGAGATGTGATCATCCCGGCTGAAAATTATGGGATGAAAATTCTTTCCATTGGATTTTTTGTGGATCAGAACCAGGCATTGCTCTGGCGTGGACCAATGGCGTCGAACGCACTGAACCAACTTCTGCGCGACACCGACTGGGGCGAACTCGATTATTTGGTGATCGACCTGCCTCCCGGAACCGGCGACATCCACCTGACCATCGTTCAGGAAGCCAAAGTTTCGGGTGTAGCCATCGTGAGCACGCCACAGAATGTGGCCCTGGCTGATGCCCGGAAAGCGTTCAGCATGTTCACTTCAGATAAAATCAGCGTTCCCATTTTAGGACTCATCGAAAATATGTCCTATTTCACCCCGGCCGAACTGCCCGAAAACAAATACTACATTTTTGGTAAAGAAGGCGGCCGCAAACTGGCAGAAGAATCAAAGGTGCCATTCCTCGGTGAAATTCCGCTGGTGCAAAGCATTTGCGAATCGGGCGATAGCGGAAAACCTGTGGCGCTGGAATCCGGTGACAACCCCATTTCAATGGCCTTCGACACCCTGGCTCAAAACGTTATGAAACAGATGGAGCAAAAGAAAACCTCCCCGTTTGCATAAGGTTTTGTATTTTTACCAACTCATTTAATACGCAAATACGCATGGATCAAAACAAAACAGAAATCACAAAAAAAGTAGAAAATGTGATCGCACAAATACGGCCATATCTGCAACAGGATGGCGGCGACATCGAATTTATTGAATATACCGACGATAATATCGTAAACGTTAGGTTACTTGGTGCCTGCGGTTCATGCCCTTACAGCACCATGACCCTGAAAAACGGTGTGGAAAGCGCCATGAAAAAAGCCATTCCTGAAGTAAAATCGGTTGAGGCCGTTAATCTGGAAATTTAAATGAATAAATACTTCAATTTCAAAATCGGGCAACTTTGGATGTAAAGGTTGCCCGATTTATTTTTGTCTTCTCTATCAGCATTTAAATAAAGTTTATTATCTTGCTCGTTGATTTTAAAAACCGGGTGTTGTGAAAAAATTTTTGCTTTTTCTTATCTTTCTGGCTTTTATTACTGTATCGAATGCCCAAAACATCTACCACCCCTGGCAGATTTCGGCAGGCGGCGGATTCGCGGACTTTCATGCGATTGAAATGCCATTCACCGGGCAAATCCAAAATGCAAACTGGATGGGCGAAAAAGCCCCGTCATCACTCAGGATCGGCAGGCTGGTTAAACCCTGTTTTACTGTATCGGCATCCTATGCAATGGTTATCCTGGAAACCGACCGGTTAGCGGATATCCCACTCGAAAAAACAATCACAGACAATAAACTGATAAAGGCCGGCATCCAGGCCGAATATAAATTTGCGAACGGCAAACTGCTTAAGGATGAATTTTTCATCGATCCTTATGTTTTTACAGGCTTCAGCGCCAGCTTCATCGATGAGGAAACCTACCCGGGAATTCCCGGCGGATTCGGAATCAATGTTTGGCCTTTGGATTATCTTGGGATCAACTTTCAGGCATCATACGAATATGTATTTGATTTTAACGACTACATGAATTACACCGTCGGCATTACAGCCCGGTTTGGTAATATGATCGACAAAGACCGCGACGGGATTGCCGACCGTTACGATGCCTGCCCTGAAATATGGGGTTTGGAAAGTATGGATGGTTGTCCGGATTATGATCATGACGGCGTGACAGACAGCCTGGATAAGTGCCCGAAAGAATATGGCCGGGCTCCAGCAGGTGGTTGCCCCGATTTTGATAAAGACGGAATTCCTGACAAAGAAGATGCCTGCCCCTGCGAGGCCGGCCCAAAAAAATTCGACGGTTGCCCGGATGCCGTTCAAAAGAGCGCGGAGCAGGAACCTGATTCCGAACCGGAACAGCAACCTGAACCAATGAACCCGGAAAGCGAACTGGAAACAAAAACAACTCCGTCTCAGGAGCCACCTGAGCAAACAGAACCCATCCGGACAATTGTTCCGATTCCCGCACCTGAACCGGCCACCATCGATGAGGCCATCGATCCACACCTCGATAATATCCATTTCGAAGCCAACAGCGCCGCCATTAAAGCGTCTTCATTTTCGAGCCTGGATAAGATTTTGGAAATCATGCTGCAAAACCCCGATCAATCATTCACCATCCAGGGATATACCGATGTGAGCGGGCCAGGCGAATACAATTTATTTTTATCACAAGTACGCGCAAAATCCATCAAAGATTATTTTGCGAATAAAGGCATTTCGCAGGCAAGGCTTGAGGCAAAGGGATTTGGTGAAATTGATGATGCCCAATCCAACAGAACTAAAGCCAGCAGGGCAAAAAATCGCCGGGTGGAAATTTATATGAAGTAAGAATATCTTCCGTTGAAATCAGGCAAGATACCTCGCTACAATCGGCATCCTTCTTCCCATTCCAAAAGCTTTTGGTGAAACACGTAAAATAGGGGGCGTCTGGTATCTTTTGTATTCGTTTACGTTGACCAGCTTCAGTGTTTTTCTCACAATATTCTCATCAAATCCCATGGCCATGAGTTCTTTCGGGCCCTTTCGCTTTTCGATGTACTGGTATAAAATCTCATCGAGGATATCGTATTCCGGCAATGAATCCGAATCTTTCTGGTCCGGCCTCAACTCAGCCGAAGGCGGCTTTGTGATGATGTTTTCAGGAATAATCTCCCCCTGCAAATTGATGTAACGCGCCAGGGCAAAAACTTCTGTTTTATACACATCACCCAAAACAGACAGCCCGCCGTTCATATCGCCATAAAGCGTTCCGTATCCCACGGCAGCTTCACTCTTGTTGGATGTGTTGAGCAAAATGTATCCAAATTTGTTTGACAGGGCCATCAGCAACACCCCGCGAACGCGCGCCTGGATGTTTTCTTCGGTAATGTCGAAAGGCCGCCCTTCGAAATGAGGATCCAGTTGTAATTTAAAACTATCGTAGATTTCTTTTACGGTGATCACTTTGTGAGGCGAACCCAAATTTTTCACCAGTTCCACCGAATCGTTAACCGAATGCTGCGAGGAAAACTGGCTTGGCATCAGCACCGAAA
>JAGYLT010000189.1 GCA_018400545.1 Bacteroidales bacterium | reverse complement strand
AGGCTTCATCGGTTTATCTACCCTATGGGGCCAAAATTTTTCATAATCCGGATGCGAATAAAATCAGGAAGGAAGGACTGAAACCATATGAATATTACCTGCTCATTGCACGATTGCAGCCTGACAATCACATCGAAGAAGTGATCAGGGGTGTCATAAATTCGGGAAGCAGGTATCCGCTTTTGGTCATTGGCAACCACCAAAACCGGTTTGGGAAATACCTGAAAAAGAATTTCGAAAATGATCAGGTACAGTTTCCAGGTGGGATTTTTGATCCTGACCGTCTCAACAACCTCCGGCATTTTTCACGACTATATTTTCACGGGCATTCAGCCGGAGGGACAAACCCTTCACTGCTCGAAGCCATGGCTGCAGGCGCCATGATCTGTGCCCACGAAAATCCATTTAACCGCGAAGTAATTGGTGAAAAAGCCTTCTATTTTAAAAATCCTGAGGATATTTCAGACCTTTTATATTCTGAGAAATCCATTGCTGAAAAACGGGAAGAATTCAGAGAGAAAAATCTGAATAAAATCAGAACCAAATACAACTGGAATAAAATCATAGATGATTACCATAGTTTTTTCACAGGCCTGATCTAATCCGGGATAGATAGGACTCAAATCAGAATGTATATTTTTGCAAACATTTCATCATTAATCAGATTCACTTTTGTCAGTTAGATATTCAAAATATTTGCCGGCGATTTCACTGGCCGGAGATTTCATCATCCTGAACCTTATTTTCGTGGCGGGATTCTGCTATTTCGGCGGTACGCAAAGGTGCCTCGCTACAGATTTGTTGCCCTTCTATCTGTATCTGAATGTAGTTTGGATGATTCTGGTAATCATTTTTCGTGCAGGGCAAATCAGCCATACCCTGCCCCGGTGGCCAATGATTTTCACATACACCAAAATCATTGTTTTCTTTTTCTTTTTGTTTCTGCTCTATTTTCAGGTTATTCCATTGAGTTATTACCCGCGCCAGGATCTGGAAATTGTATTCCCTGTATTTTTCGCATCGCTGATCCTGTGGAAGCTTGGGCTCTACTACGCTTTTCTGCTCTATCGGAAAATGGGCTACAACTACCGCAATGTGATTATTGTGGGCATAACAAAAAACACACGTGCCCTGCGGGATTACTTTAAAAGCAGTCGGCTTAACGGCTATCGGTTTCAGGGTTTTATCGGGCATGATAAGAGTAAGCGCAAGCATATCATCGGCACCTGGAATGAACTGGATCATATCATTAAAGAAAAAGATATTGATGAAATTTATATCGGCTGGGAATCCATTCCGCGGGATATTTTGCCAAAGATACAGGAAGTGGCCAATAATTATCCGCTCAAAGTGCGCATCGTTCCTGATTTCGGTGAATTTTCGCATAAGAACACCGAGCTGGTGGATTATGGTATGGTACAGGTGTTGCAGTTTCACCCCGGTCCGCTCAGCTATTGGTATAACCGTCTGATAAAAAGAGCCTTCGATATTATTTTCAGCCTGATAATCATTGTTGGTATGATTTCATGGATATCACTCATACTCCTGGTGCTCTCACTTTTAAGCAGCCGTCAGGGCGTGTTTTTCCTGCAAAAGCGCACCGGTGCCGACGATAAAGTTTTTAGGTGTATTAAATTCAGAACTATGCGCAAAAATGAAGATGCCGATGAGGCAGGCCACCCGCCGCGATAAACGCATTACGCCGGTTGGGCGATTTTTGCGCAAAACCAGCCTGGATGAATTGCCACAATTTATTAATGTGCTGCTTGGGCAAATGAGCGTTGTAGGGCCGCGACCACACATGCTACGGCATACCAGCCAGTACCGGAAGCTGGTGAGGCAGTTTATGCTTCGGCACACCATTAAACCCGGTATTACAGGTCTGGCCCAGGTGAGGGGATTCAGGGGTGAAATCCGCCGCATCTCCGATATCAAACAACGCATATTTCACGATGTGGATTACATCGAAAAATGGAGTTTCGGTCTTGATATGAAAATCATTTTACTTACCTTCCTCAGTCTAATTAAAGGCGACAAAAAGGCTTACTAATCCCAGTCACAAAATATTTATTCACAATTTTGGTTTGATAACTTTATTACCCGGCACTTCCGGACCAAGCCCCAATCCATTAAATTTGCCAGTTGCACAATTAACAGGAAATGATAGAAGAATACAGTGAAGATTTAGTCAGATCGCTCGAATGGAACGAGCATATTCAAACCCGCCCGGGAATGTACATCGGGAAACTGGGCGACGGCTCATCGCAGGATGACGGCATTTATGTACTCATCAAAGAAATCATCGACAATTCCATAGATGAGTTTGTGATGGGTTACGGTAAAAAAATAGAAGTTTCCATACAGGGAAAAAATGTTACCATAAGAGACTATGGCCGTGGCATTCCACTGGGCAAAGTGGTTGACTGCGTTGCCAAGATTAATACCGGCGCCAAATACGATTCAAAAGTTTTTAAAAAATCTGTTGGATTGAACGGCGTGGGCGCCAAGGCAGTGAATGCACTCTCAAGCTATTTTAAGGCTCAGGCTATCCGTGAGGGCAAATCCAAAGAAGTGGATTTTAACAATGGCGTAATCGTCGAGGATCAAGATGTGAAACCTTCCGAAGAAAGAAACGGCACCATAATTTCCTTCACTCCCGACACCAAATATTTCGGAGATTTTCATTTCATATCCGAGTATGTCGAAAAGCTGTTGTGGAATTATGTTTTCCTCAACAACGGCCTCAGCATTTATTTTAATGGCGAACGTTTTTATGCAAAAAATGGCCTCCACGATCTTTTGGAACGAAACATCAATGGTGGTGCTATTTACCCCATCATTCATCTTAAGGAAGGCGATCTGGAATTTGCCTTCACGCATATGAGCAATCAGTATGGCGAGGAATACCATTCATTTGTAAACGGACAAAATACCACACAGGGAGGCACTCATCAGGCTGCCTTCAGGGAGGCCATTGTGAAAACCGTCCGCGAATTTTTCAAAAAGGATTTTGATCCCGGGGATGTGCGGGCTTCGATTGTAGCTGCGCTTAGCATTAAGGTTCAGGAGCCTGTGTTTGAATCCCAAACCAAAACCAAGCTGGGATCGCAACATATGGAGCCGGGCGGACAAACCGTAAGGAATTATGTAATTGATATCGTGAAACGCCACCTGGACAATTACCTGCACATGAATCCTGAGGTAGCGGAGGTCATGCACCAGAAAATACTGAAATCGGAAAAGGAACGCAAGGAAATTGCCGGCATCAAAAAGCTTGCAAAGGAAAGTGTAAAAAAGGTAAGCCTGCACAACAAAAAACTACGCGATTGCCGGATACACTACAACCAAAACCACGAACGCCGCCTCGAAACTACACTATTCATTACCGAGGGCGATTCGGCGAGCGGATCGATTACCAAAAGCCGGGATGTGAACACACAGGCGGTATTTTCGCTTAAGGGCAAACCGCTCAATTCCTATGGAATGAGTAAGAAGGTGGTTTACCAAAACGAAGAATTCAACCTACTCCAGTCGGCGCTCAACATCGACGAGGAAATGGAAAACCTGCGCTACAACAACATCGTGATTGCCACCGACGCCGATGTGGACGGCATGCACATCAGGTTGCTACTGCTTACATTTTTCCTGCAGTTTTATCCCGACCTGGTGAAGATGGGCCATCTTTACATTTTGCAAACCCCGCTTTTCAGGGTGCGAAATAAAAAATCAACACACTATTGCTACACCGATGAGGAGCGCCATGCTGCCATAAGGAAACTGGGTAAAAGCCCTGAAATAACCCGCTTTAAAGGCCTTGGAGAAATTTCACCGGATGAGTTCAAACATTTCATTGGCAAATCCATGCGGCTCGATCCTGTGATACTAAAGAAAGGACAATCACTTGCCGAGTTACTCTCTTTTTATATGGGAAAAAACACACCAACACGTCAAAACTTTATCATCGAAAATTTGCGGTATGAGGAAGTGATGGCGTAAAATATTATTCAATTACTACGAGTCATCGTATGAACGGTAAAATCAAAAAGGCCGAATCTGAAGATTCGGCCTTTTTTGTATGCTATTGACTTTAAAATGATTAATCAATTTCAGGTGCTTTCAGGCAGTTTAACTGGCAATCGCGTTCATGGGTCCTCAGGCGGCAAAATCCATTATCGCACGCCAGTGCTTGTCCTTCGGTAAGAACCCAGGAAAGGAATGCCTGCAAATCTCCATTTGCCGGTTTTTCTCCGGCGATCAACCATAAGGGCCTGAGAGGTTATTGGGGTAGCTGCCTAACCAAATCACCCGTTGCATGGCTTTAAGTTCTTCAGGTATCCGTTCAATGTAGTCAGTTTTCCCGTTCGCATTTAAATCCAAAGGAAGAATACCCACATGTTCAACCGGCATTTTTGTTTCCAGGTTAAACGCATATTTTAAATTGCAAAATCCAATAGCGATCGGGTCGCCGGCAATGTCTTCCACCATAGCTTTATCAGTTTTCATCACCCTGCCCTTCAGGTTTTCTGCCTCTGTAAAAATGAAGCGTGCCCAAACATCGGAGGCGCCGTCTTCCTGTTCGAGCATATAAACGTGAACCGGTTCATTATTATCGGTATCCAATAATTCGCCCCAGGTTACTGCATTTCCCGAAGTAAAAACCCTGATGAGTTCCTCCTGGGTCAATCCCTTTTCCCTGACCAGCTCAGCAATTTCACCGGTATGATTAAAAGCCGGAACTACGGCCTCGCGGGCTATTTTAAGCTGCCAGTAATCCTCGGGCAAATCCAGTCCTGACACGGAATACATCAACATTCCGGATTCGTTTTTCAGGAATGCCTTTACATCACCCACATTTTCAGTTGTGCTAAATGTGATGTCCAGGTCTGAATTTTTTTCATGGCAGGCATTGTACCAGATTTCCATTAGAGGTTGGATGAGCTCATCTCCTGAAAGCAGCAGTTCTGCTTTGGTTGAGCTGATTTCAGAAGTTCTGTTAAGATTATTTTCATCCTGCTGTGCAGGCACCATTGCGATGCATGCGAAGAAGATAATGAATGCTGTTGTTAATATAGATTTTTTCATAACCTGACTTATTTTTTTATTTGGCCTCAAAACAAGTTTTTTTAAGATATTTATTTCATATCTATCTATATGTATGCATACATATCTAACATGCAAAAAATCTTTACAACCCAACTTGGACAAGCCAAA